>JAYSUZ010000186.1:0-22325 GCA_043718845.1 Cytophagales bacterium | reverse complement strand
CTCAAGGCAACCCAATGGGCGAAGCTTTGCAGAATGTAGAAAACTCCGCATTCAAGTATAACGCTATAAGAACAGAGAAAGCGCAAAACGAGGTTGCTCAACAAAAAGCAATTAGAGAAGCTAAGGATAAAGACCTTAAGGAGAATCAAGCTTATGCAGAAAAACATAAAATTCCCACAACAGGAATTGGTTCTGTAGATAAAGTGGCATTGGACTTTTTAATAGACAACAAGAATTTATACAATGTAGCTAAAAACACTTATAAAAACTCTAACAACGAGGACGAAAGAAGAGCAGCGTCAGAAACGATGATTAATCTAGAGTCTAGTGTTGATGTAGCTAAGGCGCTACCAGAAATGCTTAATGCTTCCGCGAAAGATTTAGAAGAAGGAGTTAGAAATAAAAAATACAACCCAAGAAGTTCTACAAATGCCGCCGAAACTATTGAAGCAATGAGCAAAGGAGATATGAAGGTGGTTTTTACGCCAAACGGAATTCCAACTTTTATCACCTACAAAAGAGACGGTCAAGGAAATTTGACAAAAACTATTGACAGGGAAATGACTCTAGAGCAGTTAAAGCAAAAAATTGCTCCTATTATGAACTATTCAAGTGAAATGGTTAATGAGGACTTTAAAAAAGGACTCCCTAAAGATGCTCAAGAGTGGGAAGTAGGTAATAACGTTTATAAAGGTTACAAGGATATTGGAGTTTTGGCCGATCAACAAGCAAATTCAATTGTAACCAATAGAGATAAAATGTATGGTGTAGCCGCAGACGCCGAAGTTACTCCAAAAATTAATTTAGATGATTACACTCCAGATGAAATAGCTAAAGTAAAGCAGTACGTAAAGAAAGGATTAGAAGACAAATACAAACCTTCTGTGACTACTAATGATGCTAAATTAAACAGAGAACAAACCGCAGCAAATCAAGCAAGAACTCAAAGGAATTCTGACAGAGAATATAATAGATCAGTTACTAACGACAACCGAGAAAGTCAAACAACATCTACTACACCTGCTACAGATGTGTTAGGACGACCTATTATTGATAAGAAAACAGGTAAGCCAGTTATGGTTGAGAAAGTTTCAGTCACTAAAAAAGTGAGTCCAACCGCGAAAAAAACCGAAGCTTCTGCTAAAAGCAAAGCAAAAGCATATTCCGCTACTCAAGAAAACGCAATTAAAGCAGCTTTAAAAAAGAATCCTGGATATACAAGAGAAGAAATAATAGCAGCCTTAAAATTATAAAAACTACTTATGTTACAACCTAGAAAACCGTTAGATTTAAGCGAAGCTACTGAGATATTAAATACAAAACGCCCTGCTTTGGATTTATCAGATGCAGAAGTTATTTTAAAAAAAAAAGATTCTACTGTAACTCCGAAAAAATCGGTTTCGGCAACTCCTATTGGTTCTTCGGGTGGCAAAGGATTTCCTAAAATTAAGGATTTCCGTATAGGAGTTGATTTAGGTTCAGGAGTTTCGGCGAAATTTGAGATTCCTGTAACCAAAGCGCCTACTGCTAAAAAAACTTACAGACTTCCTACTGCTGATGATGAGATAGAAATGCAACGCAGAGGTATTACTCCTCCTCCATCTGAAATGCTAAAGCAAACAGCAAGCAACACTACTAATATTTACGACTTAGACGCTAATGGTAATGCTATACCTAAAAAGCCTAATAAGTCATTTAATGGTTTAATAAAACAAGATAAAACTAAAGGTTTATATCAGAAAGGTGAAGAATTTGTAAAGCAAAATACTGATTTCAGTAATGGATTTTCAGAAAAAACTACATTTGAACTTAGCGGTGGTAAACTTATTCCCACGACTACAATAAAAGATTTCAAAACAAGCGAAGGTATAGATAAGGAAATAGAAGAAAACGACCTTAATCTTGACCATCCGTATCTTTATTACTCTACATTCAATAAAGAAAATCAACCGAAAGATTCATTCATAGAAACTAATTTTGGCGAAGCTAAATTGACTGATTTAGGGATAAATACTGCTGATTTCGACGGATTCTTAAACAAAATAAAAACTGTAAATAGTTCTTCATACAAGGCTGATTTTTTAGACAAGGAAGCTAATGGGTTATTTGAAGGAAAAGGAAATGACGTAACTAACGGTTACAATATAGCATTAGCAAAGGAGATTCAGAAGCAGAAACTCCTTGATTTATATATGAAAGATATAAATTCCCGTGATTTTGCTAAACGTAAATTAAACCAAGAAAAAGTAAATTTAGGCAAGTTAGCCGCGGATAGACAGCAGCTCAACACCCAATATACTTTATTTGACTCTAAAAAAGTAGGATATTTTTATGAAAAAGAGATGCCTATTCTTACCCAAAAACTAAAAGAAAGAGATGCGGAAAATGCTAAAATATACGAGCAACACAGCCGAGAAGACGCAGGTTTTCTTTATGGAAGTAAACAGACTTTAAAAGCAGGATGGAATGGATTTTTAGATAGAGTAAATCAAACATCATCAACGATATTAGATAAAATAGGTTTTGATAATGAAGCTGATGAATTACGACTTCTTAATGAAGAAAGACAAATCCAAAGACCAAACACTCGTGATGTAGGATATGCTTCTGGGAAAACCACAGCCTATAATGGAGTTAATTATTTAGTCACTAAAGATGGTCAAATAATAGATAAAGATAAAAAAATAAGAGTAACAGATTTACTATTTAAGTCTACATACGATACTATTGTAAATCAGTCAAAACTAGGAAAAGAAGATTCTGTGTTTAGTTTTCAAGGTTCGGCTATACAGGCAGGAGGAGTTCTGGGAGATATGATTGTTCAAGTTGCTTTACAGAGAGGCGTAGGAATAGCTTCGGGAGTTGCTGTAAAATCTGGCAGTATATTGTCTAAAATCCCTATTTCAAAAAATATAGGGAGTGCAATGATAGCGCAATCGGCGTTGGGTTATTCTCAAGGACTAGAGCAAACTTACAAGGCGGCTATTGGCGCAGGCATTGACAAAAAAACCGCTAAAGTATTAGCTACAGATGCAGCGCAAAGGATGGCGGGATTGTATGCTGTTACATCGCCTATTTCGCCACAAACAAAAGCAATGCAGGCTATATTTGGTTCAGAAGGAAAAGATTTGATTAAAAGAGCTATTGCTTCTTATGCTCAGATGGGTAAAAAAGGGTTTTTAGAAACTTTTAAAGGTGGTGTAAAATCATTATCTAAGAAAGCAGTTTTATTCACTGAGGAAGGTGGAAAAGAGGTTTTTCAAGAAAATATTCAGCAAGGAGGAGAAAATTATTTAGTTAATGCTTCTGTAAACCTAGACGCAGGTGTTAAATTCCTTCAAGAAACTATTAGTGGTGATGAGTTTGTAAATACAAGTATTCTATCATTTGCTTCTGGAGGTTTAATGACGATTCCTGGAATATTCTCTTCTACAGATAAACTAAAAACACTTCAACAATTATCGCAAGACCCAATTGCATTTGAGAATAATTTAAAAGATTTAGTAAGTAAAGGAGTTTTTACCAATGACAAGGCTGATGTTTTAAGAAAAGATGTGAAAGTTTATGCTAATCAATCTAATAAGGTCCCGAAAAACTTGAATAGAGATATTGCTATGGACGTAATGTACGATTTGCAATCCATTTCAGATTTAGAAACAAAGAAAAAGGGTTTAGATAAGTCTTTTCACGAGGAATTAGATGCTGAAATTGAAGCGAAAAGAACAAGTATAAAATCTAAAATCAAAGAAAAATCTAATCAAACAGGAGATGAACAACTTCAAACGACAACTTCCAAAACTCAACAAGAAACACAATCAAAAACCGAAGTCCAAGAGACAGAGCAAGAAGTAAATACTAATATAACTGATCTAGAGAAGCAAAGAGACGCTGAAATTGAAGCGTTGAAGGCTAAAAGACAGTACGACGAAAAAAATATCACTCCTATTCGCAAAAAATATGATGCCTTAATATTAGAAGAAAAATCGAAAGATTTTGATTTATTCCATACAGGAGCAGAAGGTATGAGTATAGAATCAGTGAGTGTTGAGCCTAGAGTTACAAGACAAGGAAGAAGTGGTAAATATGGCGGTTTTTATACTTATGATAATATAAAAAACATTATTGATTTTGTCAAAGGAAATAACACGAATGCTGTTTACGGAATAAAGCTAAATGAAGGAGTTGAAATAACAGATTACAGCGGAAGTATTGAAAGATTAAACGCTTTAAAACTACAGGAGCTTAGAGATTCAGGAGTTAAAGTAATTAGAGGAAAATCATTAGTTGGTAAAACAGAAATAATCGTAGTTGATAAATCTGCAATAAAAAACATAACAAAAATAAATGACACTAAACAACAATCCGAAGCCGAAAAGGTAAAGAATGTTTCCCTTACTGATGAGGGAAACAAATCAGAAACTCCCGTGAACGTTGACGATAAAGCGTCTGAAAAACCTTTACAAGAAGAATTAGCTTCTCTTAATGTTTCACAAGCTGAGGGAGTTTCGAACGTAGCCGAGTCAAATAACAGTCAAATAAGCAATCCTACTGATAATGCGGTATTAGCTGAAAAAACTATAGAAAATCCGAAAGCTAATCAAATAAAAAATGAAGCAGCATCGCCAAGCAATATTACTCCTGATGGAAACCTTCCAATTGGAGCTAACAATGTGGGAGAAAACGGAATTACCAAGTCAGAAACTCCTATCGCAGAAAGTGTACCGAGTTCCGTTGACGGTGGAGAGGTTAAAGGAGATGTTGAAGTAAGTGATTTAGATCACGCTAAAGACCAAATTGACAAAGGAGTAATACAATGGAATAGTGATATTGGCGCAGAAAGGGTAGTTTTAGGTATTGATTGGCCGGATATTCGCAAAGGAGAAAAGGATATTAAAGCGGGAAAAGTGAACACGGTTCCGGCGAAAAGACTAATTGAAGCCTTTAAAACTGCTAAAGACAAAGGCGGTTACGAGTATATTCAAGGAAGAGGCGGTGTAGTTAATAAACAATTTGTATCTTTAGAGGATATTCAACGTGCTAATAATGAGTATGATTTAACAGATTCGGAGCAAAAAGAAGTTGATGCACAAGAAGTAGAATTGTCTAAAGAATACGAAAGTTATTTTGAAGGATTGGATTTAGAAACTCAAAACGATATTTATGAAAACAAAGAAGGAATTAATGGATTGGGTGAAGAGCCTACCACAAGCGGAGAAAGCAAAAATGATGTTCCTACAGAAAAAGAGGGAGACGGAGCAAACTCAGAAGCCAAAGAAAAAATAAATAGTAAGGATTTAGAAAGTTTTAGAGATAAAATAAAAGACATTCCGGAATCAGGAATTGTAGCAAAATACTTGAGTGGAGATACCATTGAAAAAGTAGAAGGCGAAGCTCCACGTAACAATCAAGATATAGATGTAATGGTACTTGCTTCGGCAGGGAATCACGGTATGGAAACCGTTGCTAAAGCTAAAGAAATATTTGGAGAGCAATATGTAGAAAAATCATTGGAATTTCTTGACGGCAATAGTTTAAAAGCACATGAAAAAGCAATATTATATGTTTCATTAGAAAATGAAATGTACAATAGAAGGATTCTTGATCCCGAAAATTTAGGATTACAAAAACTTCAAGACCTTGTGCGTAAAAAATCGCAACAACATTTAAGAGAATCTTCATTAGCTATTAATGCCGGAAGATTGAGAGCTATTATGAAAGATGGCTACACTTCAGAATCAGTCACGGATAAATTGTTTTCAAGTGAGGAATTAAAAAACAAACGAAAAATTGAAAAAGCAATTCAAGCCGATGCCGACGCCATTAACAGAGAAGCTGAAAAACAAGAAAACAATCCTATAGATTCTGATTTAGAAAAATTAATTTCAAGCGGAGTTGAAAAGCAAATTAATGAAATCTATAAAAAGCTTCCAACTAACCGAAGAGTAAGAGCCGATAAAGCAATTACGGCGTTAGAAAACATACAATCAAAGCTTCGTGGAAAAGCTTATGATGCCTCGATAGGTATTCCTATTGCGTTAATAGACTCAGGGATTACAATCATAAAAAACTCTATAAAAGCGGGCGTAAACATAGCCGACGCAATTGAGATAGGGATTAATCATATCAAAGAAAAATACGGTAAAGATTGGAATAAGGAAGATGATTTTAGATCCGATATGCTTGACGGTTTCAAAGACGAAGGAATTGAAATAAAAGAGCCTACGGTAAAGGAAAAAACAAAACAACAAGAATACAAGGAATTAGTAAAACAATCGCTTATTGAAGCTGGATTTGGACGTGAGATAACCGTACGTACAAAAGACGGTAAAGAGCAACGCCAAACATTAGATTGGAAGAAACTTGCCGGTGAGGAAGGCAGTATTAATAAGATAAAAGAAAATGTAGAAAAGTCCTTAAAAGACAAAGGTTACACTGATACTCAGATTTCAGATATTCAGAACGATTTAGAGATTGAGTACAACAGTTTGCGTGCAAGTATTATCGAAAAGTCTCTTAACGAGCTGAATAATAGAAACACACCAAGAAAGCCCGTAAATATAAAAACAAGCGCCAAGAAGTTAGCAGAGTTGTATAATTATGGATTGTTTGAAAAAGAAGCGGATACTTATGACCACTTGATGAATTCGGCTTTAGGGATGAATCAGTTAGGTCAGGATAATTTCATGGAAGCAAAACGCCTTGCAGCAAAACTTTCGGAGCTATTCACTCAAAAAGATAAGGATGGGAATAATATAAGTCAATCTTCTTTAAAACATGGAGAAAGAGTAATTAATAAGCAAATTGAAGATTTATTAAGTAAGGTTGCGTGGAGCGATTCTAACGGAGGTTACAAAGCAATGATTATCACTAAAGAACTTGTGAGTTTATGTCAAAGAAACGCTTTGGTTTCCGTAGCGCAAGCATTAGAAAACACTACTTCGGGTTATATTTCAAGATTTTATAATAAAATAGGATTTTCTCTTGATAAAGTAGATACAAGTTCATTGGCCAAAGTAAGAAGAACACTTTCTCAAATGACTTATAAAGACATTACTTTAAATGGAGGTTCAGAATTTGGAGATGTAACGTCGCCTTTTATATCAAAAAGTAAGGCTCAAGACTTCATTGTAAACGCAAGTGATACTAAATTCTATCATGGGTTAGCATCTTTTGCGTTAGGTAAAGCGTATTTAGAATCTGCGGATAGTATGCACAAATCAGCGTTGACTGAAAAGTTTTTTCAATATAACTTAATAAAAGTGTTGGGCGCTAAGGGATACTCTAAGAGCGAAGCTATAAATTATGTATCAGAGCAGTTAACAGGCCAAACTTTTGATGACGCACTAATTACAGCTAAACAAATTATTGACACTATCAATAGAGATTCTAATAAAAAAGTAATTCCGAACACTAAAGAATCTATTTTTAGATTTGCTCACAATATTGTTAGAGAGGCTTTAATTCAAGGAAAAAAAATGACGATCGAAGAAGTAGAAGCTTCATTGAAAGCTGCGGAAACTGCCGCAGGATTTGAATTAGGTCATGAAGCAAACAACGTTACGTCACAAGGTTTAAAACTTTTAGGTTCTCATATTCAAATAAAAATTGATAGATCTATAAAAGAAAAAGATTGGTCTACCGCAACGGCACAAACAGGAGCTTCTATAATTGTATCTAATATTTTAAACCCATTTGTGGGCGGAGGAACTAACTGGGCTTTAATTGCATTACAGAAATCAGGCGTACCTACTCTAAGTACTTTTTATTGGAATATTAAGGCCAGGGGCAGTAAAATAGATTTAACTTCTGAACAAGGTATAAAGAATCTTGAAAAAACTTTAAAGTATCAATTGCTAGCTAAAAATGCTAATACAAGATTAGTAGTAGGGGCTACAATAAGTATGGCTGCTTTTATGTTAATGAAGTCTACAGGTAGCGATGATGAACTTTATGAGTGGCTGAAAAAGCATCCTTGGATGAATAGATATTTAAAGAAAATTGCTCCGCCGGTTATTCAATTAATGCTTGCGCAAAAAGACAAAAAAGTTGGTGATGCAATAGCACAGCAAATGAATATTAAGGCAGATGCTTTTGACGAAGGTAAAAAAGTTAAAAGGATTTTTACAGACATATCTTCGGGTAAAGTAGATAAGGCTCTTGGCGGTGTAGGGCAATTAGCCGGAAGTAGACTTTCGATGCCTATTGTTCCTTGGCGAGTAGCTAGAGACGTAAAAAACATTTATCGAGGATTAGCCGGATTACCTGAAATAAAATTTGATTACAAAACAAGCGGATTGTTTAATGGTTTTTACCAAGGTGGAATGATTGAACAGATGGGATTGCGACCAAAACCAACAATTGACGAAAACTCTTTTGAAGATAAATTCTTAAAAGAACAGGCGAAACGTAAATCGCAATTTGAACTTCCGGAAGCTGAGAAAGATAAAATAAGAGTAGATGATAAATTGAGTAGAGCCGAAAGCAAAATAAATCTTTTAAAAGGATTAAAGCTAGCTCAAGAACGAAAACTACCTTACTACCTATCTAAAGACGTTTCCTATACGCAAGAAGAAGTTGCTGCGATGGATTTAACAGGAACCGATGAATCTATAACAGAAGTAATGAAAGCGATAGAGAAAGCAAAAAAAGAATACGGAATAGAAGATGAAGAATAAAAACAAAAAGCCTCTGCAATTAAGCAGAGGTTTTTTTAAATTATTTTTTCTTGTTACCTGGGTCAATACTTTTGAAGAGTTTCTTTAATAATTTCTTCGAATCTGCATATTCCTTAATTTCATTTTGCTTGATTAAAGACTTTTTAATCTTCTTTTTTACTTTCTTTGATTCTACTGTTTTTAAATAGTGTTTTTGAGTTTTGTTTAGTTTCATTTTTTATTAGTTTTATTTGTTTAAGGGGTGCAAATGTAATTGGCTATTTTTTTATTAAACCACGTATAAATACGTGGTTTTGTAGTCGAAAATAAAGTAATTAGAATTAGTACGGGAAACCTCATTTTGCTAAGTTTTAACAGAATTTGCGATGGATAAAAACTCCTCTACTTTTTCTTCTGGAATAGTGCTGACGTTAATACTAAAGCCTATAGGTCTGAGTTCTTTAAATTCTATTCCTTTGTTTGCTCTTAGAAAAAATCTTAGTTTTAATTGACGCTCTTTCATTTCGTCACTTATTTTAACTTTTGGGATTGCTTTTCTCATTCCTTGTTTCTTTTGATTTTTTGTAATGGCAGGGTTTGCAAAGTACTTGAAATCCGTTAACGTCTTCGATTGTTAACCGTTCGATAAATCCTTGAATGTCGTCGAAACTCTTTAAACTCCCGCATTCTTCAATATGGTCGATATGAACTTCTTTCCTTGGGAACCAAGCTGAACATTCTTTACACGTATATTCTTTCTTAAGTGCTTTGTTAGTAGATTTCGAAGGTCGTGATGCATTATCAAGAGCTTGTTGCATCGGTTTCCAATACTGAAAAGCTTGACGTAATGCCGAACGAATTTTTGACCAAAACATACTCTCTGTGAGTGTATTTGCGTTTCGAGTCCTGGGGACCATGATTCGTTTAGTTACTTTCTTTTTCGCCATCGATTATTTGTTATTTTTAGGATTAAATAATTCAATAAGCTGGTTTGAATAATATCCTACCGCTATAATAATTCCGACTATTATCAACATAAAAATTGATGTCACGCAAATATGAGTTAAACTATTGCCGTTGTTTTTGAAATTATAACATACATATTCCCATACGATAGGTAATAATAATATTGATATAATTACAAATATGCCTTTCCATAAATAATAAAGTATTTTTTTCATAATTTTTGTCCTCCGTGTATTTTTGATAGTTGATATTTTTTTGATAATTCATTAAATTCAATTGGAGTATAGCTTACTTCCTCGCAAGAAACGTTTATGTATCTTTTGTCGGGTAGGGATTTTTCGTGAACGTGGCCATGAATATTATATTTAAACCTAAAATCTAATTCCGACGGATGAATAGGACAATGCGTTAATATGTAAAGTTTTTTGTAGTTAATCATTCCGGATACGCTATTTACGTATTTCAATAGTTCGGGTACGTGTTGCCTTTGGTCGTGATTTCCTAGTACTACATTCTTGTCTCCTTTAAGTCTGTTTAGTAATGGATAATCTCGTGTCTTTTCCATAGTAATATCTCCTAGGATATAAACCATGTCCCGTTTATCAATCACTGAATTCCAACACTTGATTATGTGTTCATTCATTTCGTCGGCACACGAAAAACCTCTTTTAATAGCCATGTTCTCATGACCTAAATGCAAATCTGATATGAAAAATACGCTCATAGTTTTATTTTAAAAATCCTTTTTCCCTTGCTTCCTTTGGATTGTCGTGAATCCAATTATGACCATCTCTTGAAACTGCTATCCAAGTACTTTCGTCTAAGTAATATTTCGCTCTGTCTTTTCCGCAGTAGGTATGATGAATTTCAGTTGCTGGCCATTTCGTTATTGGACAAATCTTGTTTTCCTTCTTACCTAGAAACACAATTCTTTGAGCAGTGTATTTTAGGTTTTCTACTTTACGCTTATCCGAAAATTTAGGTATAGCTTTAGGAGTTTTGACCATTGTTCCCGATCGCTTTTCTTCTTGGTACTTTTGCTCTGAATAATTGCAATCAGGACTAGAACAATGTTTCTGTAAAAAGAATTTAGGAATAAACTTTTCTTTACATGACAGGCATCTCATAATTCTATTTGTTTAAATATTTCTAAAACTTCAACTGTTGTGTAATCTTGGTTGTCTTCTAATAAAATCCAATTATCACCAGCATCGTAACAATTAATTCGTAACCATTCCCCAAATTTAATAGCGAAATTTTCTGCTATTTTTTTCAATTCGTTTGCTGTGTTATTTGATAAGCCCCCAAATGGTTCGCATAGTTTCTCTTTTAGTTTCATAGTTTTATTTTTTAATTATCGTTTTCGTATGCCTTACGGCATGATTTTGAGCAAAACTCCCCGTTACATTGCTCCCCACAAAAAGCACATTCATTATCTTTTTCTTCGGGTGGGGATTGTGTTTTATAATCATCGTAATTCAACTTACTTTTACTTTAATCGGTTTGAAGTGTTGGAGTTTCGTTGGTAATCCTTTCTCGATTATTTTACGATCACGGGCTTTTACCGCTTCCTTTTGATCTACGTGCATTCCGCATTGGTAGGTAGTTCCATCGTGCCTTACGCTAGATTGCCATCTTTGGTGTTTTTCTACCCATTGAATTCCGGTGTACTCTTTCATATGGTTGTGGCTTTTTCTATTAGTTTATTGATTTCAAAATAGTGCTTAGACACATTTTCTTTTGCTATTTCTTTTAATAATTCAAGCATCTCTAAAGTGCATGAGATTACTTGAGCGTCATACTGCCATTTGGTATTGTAAAAATTAGAACATATTGTTTTATATGTTTGAGGCTTAACAATAACGCACACGTTTCTTTTGTCATCTGATAACTCCCATTTCCCTTTTGTTCCTTTAAATTCGCTCATTACAAAAACTGTTTTAGATTAGGTTCAGAAAAATTGCTCGATTTTAGAATTTTACCCATTGCTATTGATTCGTCAAAAATTCCATTTTGTCCGTTGATAATTGGGTTTCCATCGTCGTCGAGTTTTGACATATTCGAACGTTGAATTTCAGCAAAAATCTCCTCGATTTTATACTGAAGACCATGTGAAAGTATGGTTCCACAAAGGATGTAAAGTTGGTCTCCTAGAGCATCTGCTATTTCTACTATATCATTGTTTTGGCAAGCTTCTAAATACTCCTCGTTTTCTTCTTTCATTAATTCAAATCGAAGCTTGTAAGTTTTTGATTCAATTAATGTTGGTTCATTATTTATTTTCTGTCCAAAAGCGGATTGGAACGCTGCTACTTGTACTAATTGTTTTTGCATTTTATATTGTTTTGAAATTTAATTTACTTTGTTTTGTTTCGAAATAGTGAGACACTTCAGTCACTAATTCTTTTAGGTCGTACTCTTTGATTTTATCTAATCGGGAAATGATTTTAGCCATTTCGTTCATGAGTTTCAGTAGGTCATCAAGCGGGCATAATGGCATAAAATCCTTAAAACTCTTTAGCTGAACCTCTAGCTTGTTTCTTTGGGAGATTGCGTTCATAGTTTTGACCTTACTAATGATTTTAAGTGCGTCATGTAAAAACAACTATCCTTAGAAATCGCTTTTTTTATATCCTGAATACTTAAACAAGGTTTATTTAGTAATACATACTCTTCTGCTTTTTCTTTGGTAGAGAAAGTTCCTAAAGCGCCAATTAAAATTGCATTTGCTTTTGGCTCAAAGGCAATATGAAAATCTGGAAAAATGAAGTAATATTCATTTCCTTTAAAAATATCTACGCCGTCTTCAGTGATTAATAATGGAGTTTTTAGTTTTGGAACAGTTTCTAAATGTGTATTCCCATTATTATGTGTGACCCAAATACCTTTTAAATCCGTTTTTAGTGTATTAATAAAGATTTTAGTTATTTTATTTCCTTTGTACAAAACTTCATCTCCAATGGTAAAAACTTCTCCGTCCGAAAGTCTTTTTACGGAGTGAATGTCAAAATCATCTTTTTGATCTACTAAAGTTTGAAAGCATTCAGGATACGTATAACCAGATTTGCTTATTACGATTTTATCGTTACTAATCACGCTCAGAATCTCGTAATCCAACTCTTCTACTTTCTCACGGCAATGAACATAATATTGGCTACCACACACAAATGAATTTGCTGAGTATGGATGAGGACAGTAGCCTTTAAGGATTCCTGTATGCCATTTTACTACGTAGCCTTTATCTTTCTGTAATGAATCTGAAAACTCATATTCTTTTCCTATAATATATTCTTTATCTCCTATTACTATTTTTACTGCCATAATTATTTTGTTAATTCATTTTTAAAAGTTTCGAAATTCTTAAATGCGTATAAGTAATTAGATGCTAATATGCTACGACACTTGTTTGAAACACTTTCTACAGGTGTTTTTCCCGTTATTTTATCAGCTAGTTCGTTTAAATATCTTGCCGATAATGAAGTTTTGTACTTGTTACGGATAAAAGCTTTTTCCTCTACTTCGTAGACTTTCAGTTGTCGGCGGTACAAACCTTTCTTTGCTTCGACCGAAATGTCAATTTTACCTTTTGATTCTAAATCCGAGAAAAAGTGGTAAGCATCAGCACTAAATCCTGTTTTTGAGATTTCGTCGTAAACCAAAACAATCAAGTTTTCTCGGATTTGCAATTTGTCTTTTTCACTAAAACTGTTTTCAGGCGATTTAAGAGCTTTTAATTTATCTTTCGACAATTGATACTGCGAACTCTCTTTCTTGTGTTTTAGATAGGCAGAAATCACTTTACCAGTGGTGTTGTTGCTTAACTCTGGAAACAAATCAATCTCCTTTCCGTTCGAATCTGTTATCTCCCTTGAAATTGCCATTTGAAAAGCTAAGTAGATTTCTCCCGCCGTAACCTTGAAATTTGAAGTAGAGATGAATATCAGCCAATCCTTTGCCATTTCGGAGTTTCGCTCCCTAACGTTCAAAAGTCTCATCACATCATCGGCAAGATTAAGCTTGACTTCGGGTGCGGACTTGGCTATAATCTCCTGGGATATTTCCAGTTGCAACATCTTGGGCAAGTTCTCGAAGTAGCTTCTCTCGATCAACTGAGGCAGGCTTGTACCCATTATTGGGATTTGGTTTGTTGTTGCTATTTGGTTCATTTTTTACTTTGTTTACGGGGATCCAATTTTTAAAATGTTTTGTAAACTCATTCATCGACGGATGCTCTTTGAATTCTGAAATTAAATGCGTGTAGAAATTGTTGAGTTTTAAAACAACTTCATCGTCAGTTATTTTGAATTGAGTTGAAATTGATTTTTTCCAATCTTTATTTTTTTCTAATGTGTCTTTAAATAGAAAATTATTGTTATTAGATATATTATTTTCATTTTCATCTTCATCTTCCATATGTTTATCATATGTTTCACATATGTTGTCGTCTTTTACTACTTCTATTTTTACCTTTTTCCTATTGTTTGAACGGCTTTCCGAGTATTTTTTTCTCTTTTCTAATTCACCCTTTAACCGAATATTTTCGAACAAACCTGTAGTTGAGTCAAAAACGAACTTACTTTTGACAACATTATGTACTTCATGTGAATTACATATGATTAACATATGTTTTTCTGTAATTCCGCCTTTTGAAGCTTGAACGCACATACATTTTATATATGCGCCAATCTCCTCATTTGTCATATCAGAAACCCCAGTAAAAAAATCTTGATGATAGAATAGGAATGCGGGGTCTTTGCTCATAATTTTTAGTTTTTACCATTTAGCGTAATAGTTTGATAATATTCTCGTGCCATTTTCACTCTTTCAGCCATCAATTTCATCTTTTCTCTATCACGGTAAAAGACGAATGTTTTAACTCTTTCTTCCTTTGTAAAAAGTGGGTTGTTAGAATACACCATATTCCTGTCGATTTGGTCGTAAATAGGCTCCATTGCTTTTTCGAATAGGTCTAATTCTGCATCGGTCATATCTCCGGAGTAATACTTCCACTTGGCATTGTCTTTTTCTCGTTGTACAAGGTGCGGTGGAGCGTCTACAAGGCAGTATTTTAACTGAAACTCATCAGCATCCCATAGCTCCATATAAATTTGTCCTTGCCATTCGTAGTTTACGTCATCGCCATTAGCGTTCATGAAGGTTTCGGGACTCCATGAACATTTGGTATCGATAATCAATTTCTTGTCTGGAAACTCCTTGAAAATATCGCATTCGCCGGTGTGGTTTGCGTTTGATTTTCGCTCCTCGTTCTTTACGTAGAAAACACCATCGACTTCAGTAAGCAGTGTGATCGCATCTTCTTCAGCGTAAAGTCCTTTATCAAGATATTTTGATTTTATATCGATATACACTCCTTTTTGCATCTGTAACCAAACTTTTCTAACGAAGGCTTTCGCTGTATCGGATAGTTCAGGTTTAGCTTCTTTTTTAGCTTTAAGAGTTGCTAATTCCTCTTTCTTGTTGTCTGTCCACTTTACTTTATTTCCGGCGGCGTTTACTCCATTTAATAATTCATAAAGTAATTCGTCGATTCTCTTTAGTTGAGTTTCAGTGATTACTGAACCTTGCTTATTGGTCATAAGTGCGCCAGAGCCGGAAGCTCTAAACAATATTTCTTCTGTCATTTTATTCAGGGATTTGAATTTTTTCTAAATATGCTTTTGTACTTGGATATGATTTTAATTTCTTGTCATCAATCACTTTTTTTACTCCATCATAATCATTGGCAGGAATGTAATTTTGCTTAAACTCAAATAGTTCTTGCATTTCAAAATGTTTTTCTTCAACATCCTCGTCAAGAGCAACTTTTACTTCTTTGAAGTCGTCTTTATTATAAATATCAGCAGCGATTCCGATTTCGGCAGCACATTTTTTAAGAGCATCTGTAGCGGCGGATTTTAAGTCATTTCCAATAGATAGAGGAATTTCACTTGGTCTTGTTTCTTGAACTGTTTTCCCGTATTTTTGGATCATCTTGGCGGTTCCGTCGTCGTTGAAAACTTTTTCAGCTCTATAAGCAATATCTTTATTCCCGTATTGCATTTTTATAATCTCTTTTCCGTTGCTACGGCAAGTCAATTTCCCTTTTACGATTACTTCCCCGTGCATTATTTTGTCTTCGATAATCTCAAAATCCCAATCCCATCCAAACATCAGATTAAGAATTTTTTTCATGTAACCTCCTGGAACGTAATCCCAAGTTCCTCCGCCTTTAGCTGGTCTTGTTTTTACATACTGAGCAGGAGTTTTTTTAAGGATTAAAGCAAGTTGTTTGTCGTTTAGATTATTATTTTCAACTAAGCTTAATTCCGAAGCTTCTATTAGAGCTAATTCGTTTATTTTTGGTACTGCTATTTCTTCTGACATATTTATAGGTTTAATTTATTTTCAAATTCAGTAAGTAAACTATCGAGAAGCATTTGGTTTTCTTTTTCGATTATTTTAGAGAAACGAGTTATAAATTGCTCTGATATTATTGAATTAAATCCGCCTAATAGTTTTCTGTTTCTAACTTCCTCCATGATTTCTTCGTCGCCAAAATCAGATATATCTGTTGCTTCGTTTTCTATATCGTCTGGGTCAACTAAATCAAAATTATCAACTGCGTAAGTCTCCACCGTATCTTGCTCTAGGTTTCTAAGAATTTGTCTTTCAAAATCACGAAATTGTCTTTCATAGATTCTTTTATTTCTATATTGTTCTATTCTGTCTTCTGAAATAACTAATGGAGATATACTTTCTATAATCTTTTGAGAGCCGTCCTCGTATATTACTTTTACTATTTTCATGGTTTACTCTGGAGTTTTGTTCAGTTTTGTTAGCTCGTTTTTCAAATCCAATGCACTACGTTTTAATGCAGCAGTCTCTTTACATCCAAACCACATAGACTCGCCGTCTTTTTGTAGTCGTGCTTTAGCTTCTTGAAGTCGTTTAGAGAATCTTTCCAATTCTTTTTCTACTTCGTTTATAGTTTCTAATGTCATAGTTATTTTAGAATTAAAAAGTTATCTACAAAATTTAATGCGTGTTGTTTTGCATCTTCGAAATCTTTAAACCTATCATGCAATAGATTTCCGTAATTATCACATTTAGGACTTCCTTTAATAGATTTTTTCCTAGCTCTACCAACAACCCTTCTTCTTACTTTATTTTTATTGTCAATTACTTGAATAATCTTATATGATAGATTTGTTGTGTTTAAGTCTATAAATACATCTGTATATTTTGTATGTATGTTCATCTTATTGGATTTTAGTTGGAACGTTATAGTTATCTTTTAGCCATTTCGAATAGGACTTTCCGCCGGAATTCTTAAAATCTTCTGCGATAGAATCCCAATAATGAAAAGGCGTTTCTATCTCTTCTTCTGGAATCCATTTAGGAGTTGATTTAGGAAACATATGTTCTACTATACCTACTTTAGTGTATCCATCAGAAGTTTCGTCATCTAAACTGTTACAAACGCTTACTGTTGATTTTAATAAATGCTCAATAGATTCTTGTGATAAAATGCTTAAGTGATTGATTCCAGTTGAGTCGGGTTCAACTATATCTAATAATACATTACCTTTATATATTTTACCTTCTCTTATTCCTGGATAAATGTCTTTTGGTAAATCATAACAAACGTTTACTGTCGATTCAACAGGCGCTGAAATTTCTTTAGCATTTAATTCAGCTAGTTTATCTGCTTCCTCTTGCTCTTTTTGTTTCTTATCAGCGTCTAATTTGGCGATGGCTTCGGCTAATTCCTTAGACTTTCGCTCGTTTTCTTGGCTGATTTTAAAATTCTCCGCAGCGATTCTGTTTTGCTCGGCTATTATCTCGTTTTGCTTTCTTTGGTTCTCGGCTTCGATTGCTTTTTGTTTAGCTTCGAATTCTGCTTTTTCTTCAGCTAGTTTTTTACTTTCAGCTTCTATTCTCTCTTTTTCTAAACGAGCATTTTCGGCTTCAGTAAGCGAATAAGTTTTGTTGGATAGGTACTGCGTTAACTCTTCAATTTTAGCAGGAAACAAAGCGTCAAATTCCTCCAAAACTGTCAAATCATAAGTTGTATATGACTCAAGGAAATCAGCAGAAACTTTTTCAATGGATTCAAAACTCATAATATTAAAAGCTACTTTCCATTGAGCTACATAATCTTCAAGTTCTCTCTTAATATTGTCGATACGTAGTTGCTCAAGTCTAGCTTTCTCTTGACGTTTTGCTTCGGCTTCCGCTTCGTCTCTGTCGATTTCTTCTTGCTGTAGTTTTTCTCCTGGAAGTGAAATATCAATAAGTTCAGCGATGTACGATTTAGCCTTGGTTTTGGCATCGTTAAATTTCGAAGAAATTAATTTGTCCTGAGCCTGTAAAGCTGTTCTCGCAGAAACTCGTGCAGTACGGTACTTTTTGGCTAAATCTCTTGACGCAGTATCGGTGATAACTATAAATGGATTATCTTGAACTACTTGTAATTGTGATTGTTTAAACGTGGCTAATTCTGGAAGTAATGCAGGGTTTAGATTGTCTAAACTAAATACTTGTAATTCTTGTTTTTCTTTAGGTGGCATAATTTGATTTGATTTAAGATTTTATTTTCTTTTTCTAGCTTCTTTATTCGCTCGGTATTCTCGTCTATCTTGTATGGCTTGATCCATTTTAGAAAGTTTCTTAGGTTTAGCAACAGCAGATACAATTAACTGTTTAGGTCCAAGCTGGTCGAAAATCGATTTAAGAAGTTCTACTTGTTGTTCGTTAAGATTAATTGTGTATTCCATTTCTAAGTTTTAATAATCCAATCCATACCGTTTAAATGTCCACAATTAAATATTCTACAAAATATTCTTTCTCCTTCGTTATCTTTTATGATAAATGATTTATCAATAAAAACTTTTTGAACTAAATAATTTTCATTAGAAGTTAAATATTCACTTGTAGTTTCAGGAGTAGTTACATAATCTCCTTTTGCGAGTTTCGTAGTTGATGAACTATTATCCATTTGAATGAAATATTTCGTTTTCAGCAATTCCGGTTACCTCGCTTAAAACTTTTAGGTATTTAGGTTTTGTGATCTCATCATACTTAGAAATATTGAGTCTACGTAGCATTGACGAATAGGAAATGCGCATTTTTAGAGCTAGTTGCATCTTAATTTCATCTTTTTTAATCTTTTCTTGAAATTTCGTAGTGAATGTCATATTTTATAATTAGATTTGAATTATATATATCACGATATGTGAAATATTTCATCAAAAGTAATGTGTAATATTTCGTTATGCAAATAAAATGTGAAATATTTTATTATTAAAATCAATATTAATTTTAATTTATTGAATATGAAAGGATTAGATGTAACTAAAATCAGAAAAGATTTAAAATTAACTCAAGACGAGTTTGGTAAATTGATAGGTGTTGATAAAAGAACCGTCATTAATTACGAACAGGGAAAGACTATCCCGAAGAGCAAGGTGAATCTTTTAGAGTTGATGCTCGCTAATGGAATGGTGAGTTCTAATACTGTTGTGCAGTTAAAAAAAGAAGTAGTTCCATCTATAAATACTAAAAATTTACTTGACGATATAGAGTCGTTAAAAGATCATATTAAGACATTAAAAGACTTGGTTACTGAGAAAACAAAGCTTTCTGAAATGTACATAAACGAGAATGCTATGTTAAAAGAAACAATCAAAACATTGACAAATAGCGATGATTAGTATTGGTAAAAATGCACACAAAATGCACACAAAAGCACCTAAAAAGCGGTTTTCTACAAAACGCTAACCCCTGTAAACACTAGGAATTATTTTTAATAATGTCACATCGGAGTTTCCCTCTTTCTCCGCAGAAATTCGGGAAGCCCTATAAATAAAGGCTTCCCGTTTTTTTTGACCCAAAAGCACACAAAATGCACACAAAATACACAACTCCAAAACTATCTAAAAATAAAAAAGCTTGGTACGTTCATTATAGATATGAGGGTAAGCAGTTTCGAGAATCAAACGGACTAAATAAGATAGCTGATTTAAAGATTAGAGAGAGCGAATATGATAATTTGTGTAAAATCATATTAGCTGAATTAAAGTCTGGATGGAACCCAAACATTCCGCAAGGAGTTCAGCAACATTCGGAAATGTTTATTATTGATGCGTTAAAATTTGCTTTGGATAAGAAAAAAGCAAACGTCGCCAAGAAAACTTATTCGGCATACGACGGAACCGTGAATTTCATTAAAACTGCTTCGGACAAATTAAACCTTGATAGGCTTAAAATAGTTGAATTAAAAAGAGTACATGTAAAACTACTTATTGAAAAAGCAAAAGAGTTAAATAAGTGGAGTAATAAAGCCCATAACAAGCATTTAAATCACTTTAAAGCAGTTTTAAGCGAATTAGTAGAGTTTGATATTATAGAGAGTAATCCGGCACATAACATTAAGAATTTACGTGTAGAGGAAAGTATCGCTCACGCTCCGGCAACCGAAGATCAGATGAAAGCTATTAAAAAGGAATTATCAGCAAATCATCCTAACTTCTACAATTTTGTAAAAGTAATTTATCATCTCGGCGTTCGGCCAGAAGAAATATTATTAATAAAGCTTTCGAATGTAGATTTAAAAAAAGGGATTATAACTTTGTCGCCGGAAAACACAAAAGGAAGAAAAAAATACCGAGTGCTGCCGATTAATAAATATCTACTAAAAGATTTAAAGAATATGCAGTTTGAAAACTTGCCGAAGGAATACTATTTATTTGGAAGTTTTAGAGAGCCAGGTAAAGGAAATATTGGGAAGTTTCAAGACTTTATTCCTGGCCCTACACATTTAAATCGAGATACTGCCACAAGACGATGGGAAACTGTTGTAAAGAAAAAACTAGGATTTGAAATCACAATGTACTCTATGAAAAAATACGGAGCTAATAAGAAGGCTCAAGCAGGAATTTCAATAGATGCAATAATGGGAACTTTCGGTCACTCAAAAAAGGAAACCACTTTGATTTACCTTACCGATCAAGATAAGATAAATCGTCAAGAGGTTATGGACAAAAGTCCTGATA
Organism: Cytophagales bacterium; assembly: GCA_043718845.1. Lineage (GTDB taxonomy): Bacteria > Bacteroidota > Bacteroidia > Cytophagales > Cytophagaceae > JANYCO01. The sequence goes on along the minus strand of JAYSUZ010000186.1, from coordinate 1,651 downwards.
TTTAACAAAAAAACCTTACTTAATAGCAAGGTTTTCAAGTCTTTTTCTAGTTACTAACTGACCGTTAATATAGTAAGCATTTCTTTTTTCGTTATACGTTAATTTACGAAATACTTTAGTTCTTTTTGATGGACAATGTTGTAACTGATAAAGTAAACCATCATTTAAACATACGATATTATCGTAAACTTTAAAACGAGTAACTATCTTTTTAATTGCTTTAATTTCAATTGTTTGCATAAGTTAATAGCGTGTATTAGGTAGTTAGTAGCAAGACTACGATTCAATTTCAGTAGGTATATCTCGCCACTCTGTATTTCCTAAATTACTTGTATGTAATTGTTGTAACACTGTTTCTATATTAATAGAATCTTCTGTGCATTTTCCTTCTCGTCTAAAAAATCTTAATTTTAAAGTAGGTTGCCAAAATTGGTTTTCTGTAACACTTTGAATAGTTGTTTTATCTTTTTTCATTTTTATTAGTTTTTGAATTTGAGTTTATTTCGTTTAATAGTTTTTTACAATATTCTATGTAGCATTCAGATTTATTTCCCATTACGTAATATTGACCACAAGCTGTAAATCCTTTTGTTGAGTTTTCCATAAGAAAATTAATTTTTAATAATCCGTCCAGCTACTAACAGCGGTTTGGCACTATGCCAGAATATTTGTCTTTTTATTCATAATATAGGTAGGCACAGATGCCAAGCCACAAGACGTTATAAGAAATAGCTAAGATTGGTTTTCAAAAGGGAGTTCTGGCTGTACTTCTTCAAGTTCTAAATAGTCTATATGCGTTTCTTCTCCATCAGGCATTATAAACATTCTTTTTCCATCAACAATAGAAGGTGTATCGCTTTCTTCAACTTCACACCCTAACATTTCTGTAAGTTGTTCAGTATCTTCTTCGCATAAATTTTTTTTTGCATATTTAGAAAGACCAGTAAATTTATATTTTGTTTTCATAATTACTTTTATTTTAAATTACCCGCTACTTCTTATAACAGGTGTTTGTAAATACCAGCCGAATTTATGTTGGTGCAGGCTGGCATCTACAAGCACCGATACGTTAGTGGTTATTTTAGAGTAGCATTACCCAAAAGATTAAGTTCTTTAAATTTAACGTAAATCAATCTTTGTTCTTCGTCTGTGAATTTTTTATTACTAAACCATTGTTCAACAAATTGTCTTTCTCTTTCTGCTTTTACTTTAATCAAAACTTCTTCAGTTTGTAAAAACCATTTTCGGTATCTGTCTCCGTATTCAGAGAAATAAGTTTCTTTGTTATTCCGTTCTGTTGTTGGTTCATTTATTATTTTTCTACCTTTTGATAAAACAGCTTGTGTTTTTGTCAATCTTACAACTTCGTCAAGTACGTAATTAATCCTTTTAGACCATCTTGATGTTTCTGCAATATATATTTTATCGCCTATTTTTAATTTTTCCATATTTGTTTTAATTTAGTTTGTGAATAAAAAAACAACCGCTAACAAGCAATAACCTCAATTTGCCAAAGCAACTAACCATATAGGCAAACTGCGGTTATTTAGAACGTTGTGCAAAATGCGCGCACGCCCTTTGCACAACAGGCGCGCACTTCGCACAACTTCACGCTTGGAGAAAACTCCCAAGCCTTCGCCAAGCGCGCGCC
>JAYSUZ010000185.1:0-3669 GCA_043718845.1 Cytophagales bacterium | reverse complement strand
AACGTATCCAACCGTCCAATCATATCAATATTCAAATCTACCACCGTTTTAGAAAGTGGAAATACCGGTTTATCGGTATAATATTCCGACCCCATTAGTCCTTTCTCCTCCGCCGTTACAGGCATAATAAGAATACTTCGGCGTGGTTTATACCCTTCTCGTGCAGCCATAGAAAATGCTTCCGCCAATTCAAGAAGTGCAGTAGTACCTGAACCATCATCGTCTGCACCAAAATAAATTTTATCCCCTTCTTTACCGATATGATCGTAGTGTGCAGTCAGTACTATTACTTCTTCTTTCTTATCCGTTCCTTCAATTAACCCTAGAACGTTTTCTGTACTTACCTTGCTTTTTTCTACTTCTACTTTAAGTGAAAAAGAACATGCGGTACTCTTTTTTTTGTATGTCTTCCCTGCTACAATAGCCTTAGAGCGTTCGTCACGAAGCTCTAGTAATTCTTCCGTAGTTTTACCAAGCAGTTGAGCCGCCAAACTAATAGGCACAAAAATAGCGCTACTAGACCGTTGTTTATGCGTAAAACCTAATGTTGGCTGAACCAAATGCGTTTTAATTTGATTAAGCCTGTTTTTAAAATCATTATCAACGGAACCTACAATAATTATAACATTTTTTGCGCCTAATTCCTTGGCTGTAGTGGCTTTTTTCCTCCAATCGTTTGCCCAAACAGAGGCATATTTGGTTTTTGTAACAGCAGAAATACTATCATAAATAGGCTCTCCTGAAAATAGAATAACCGTTTTACCTTTTACATCATTAATCGATTTACCCTTTTTAGATTTATAGTCAGAATAGTTTGGCGCATCAATACCATAACCACCAAAAACGATCTCCGTTTTTTCGGCCACTGGAATATCAAAATCTCCGTAGAGATAAAAGTCTTCTAGAAATTTTTTACTTAACGTATCCACTTTCATTGACACCGCTTTCCAAGTTCTTTTTTCTAAGTCAAATTTTTGAAAATAAGAAACGGTATCACCTTCTTTTACCACGGCTTTCAATCCAAAATTTTTGAACTGATCGGCCAGATATGCCGCAGCCATTTTTTGTCCACGCTCTCCTGTTTCTCGTCCCTCCATCCAGTCTGCCGCCAAAATGGTAAGATGGCGAGAGGCATCTTCAGCCGTTATCGAAGAAGCATACTTTTCAATAGGACTAAGCTGCTGTGCACCGACAGCGTGTATTAAACAGAATATTGCAAAACAAAAAACACTCTCTTTTTTGGCTATCATTTTATTTAGTTACTCTTTTGTATGCTCTATATTTTTTACCTAAAGTCTATTTTTGTCGCTATTCTTTCAATTTCGATTTCCAATTTTTTTCGTAATTTCCCAAAAACTCATCGATTTGCTCTACACCTATACGCTTGGCTATAATTTTTTTATCTTTATCTAAAATATAAATAACGGGAGTACTATATACGTCAAAGGTTTCGTGGAAATCAGTATGGTTAAACTGATCTCTTACATTGTACCATCCAGGTGCAAACATTTTTTTCTCCTTCAAAAATTTCGTCCAGCTTTTATTGTCACGCTCTATCGTAGCAGCGTATACCGCAACCCCTTTCGCTTTTAATTTTTCATTATAAATTGCAAATAATTTTGGCAATTCCTTTTGACAATGCCCACAATCGGCATCCCAAAAAACAACCACCGTGTAACTTCCTTTTACGTCCAGCAGGGGAACATATTTCCCTAACGTATCGGCACAGTATGTATTGGGAGATACTAATCCGCAACGTAAGGGACGTAGAATATTCGCTCGCTTACGAATTTTATTTTCTACCGCTGTATCAATCCAAAAACACCTACCTTTTAAATAATAGGTATCCGCCATGTGTATAAAAACAGCATCCATACACATTACATTCGACGTTTCATACGTATTGGTTATTGTAGATACACAATATTTAAAAACGTCCTTATTCGCTTCTGCTTTTTTTATTAATCTATCTGCTGCTTTTATTATTGAATCGGGCGTTTGGACCGTCATTTCTTTCATGTATTTGTCTATCCTTGGAATAAAAATGGGTGTACGAAACATTCTTTCGTCTGAAAAATCATAATTATCAAAGAAGTGGTCTTTGTAATATAAATAAGCCTTTAAGGAATCTATCTTCCCTTCTGGAGTTTTGAATTCGGGCACTTCTGGTTCTTCCGCTGCTTTAAGCAATTTAACCGTTAAGGTAGTTGGATACTGCTTAAACATTGTTGTTTTATAGTCCTTAATGTATTTTTGAAGGTCTGTAATTTTATCTTTATAAAATTTAATAGAATCTACATTTTTTGTAGCTTTTTGTAAATTATACCATCTCTCGCCTTCCTTTCCTTTATCAATCATCTCTCTTTGGAAACTATAAAAAATTTCATTTTCCAAACTACCTTTAGTTTTCATATTGTAAACCATATTTTTCGTAGTATCGGTTTCGATTTTCATATCCTGCTCTTTGCCCATTATAACCTCAAAATAAGTACCTGGAATAATGACCAAATAAACCCCTTCTTTAAGTTGCTTATTGTGTTTTGAGAAAACTAAATTTCCTTGAGCATCCGCTTTGGCTGTATCTACAGGAGTATATTGTTTTTGTCCGTAATAATGCCCCAAGTAACAAGTAGAATCTTTTAACCCTGTCACTTTTATTTTAATAGAATAAGAAAAAACATTTCCTATAGTAAGGGAAAAAACAGCAACAACCAACAAGAGTAAATTTAACTTTTTCATATACAGATAGTTATTTTTTATTATACGTATGTTTTTAATTGAATTTTATACTTTTTACTGGACTAATATACGATATAACGAGTATAGGCAGAAATAGTACCAAACTTATTACACCAAAGGTTAGCAAATTTAATGCAAAAATTATATTCCAGTCAATACAAATTGGAACAAAATTCATGTAATAGATTTCTGGATCTAATGGAAACAGATGGAAGTAAGACTGAAGGTAGCAGATACCAATTCCAAAAAAATTTCCATAAAATAGTCCTTTTCCAATAATAATCAAACCATTATATAAAAAAATCATCCTAATCTGACCATTACTTGCTCCTAGTGCTTTCAACAACCCAATCATAGTGGTACGCTCGATAATCATGATAAAAACGCCCGATACAATATTAAACATCACTACGAGTAATATTATAATCAAAAACAGTACTACATTTCGGTCTAAAAGTTCTAGCCAGTCGAACAGCTGAGGGTATTTTTCTGAAATTTTCTCGACTTGCATATCGTAATCCATTTTATCGTATACCTCGTTGTAAGAGGCTTCCATATTCTCAAACTCTTTTACAAAAATTTCGAGTCCACCCACCAGTGTATCGCCCATATTGTTGAGCTTTTGAATAAGTTGAATATCTCCAAAAATAATCTGTTCATCAAATTCTTCCAACCCTGTTTCATAAATTCCTTTTACGACAAGCTTTCTAAACCGTGGTGGATTTTGCACAAAATACATCAACACGGAGTCGCCAAGATTCAACTTTAAACTGTTGGATATTTTTTTGCTAATAATAATTTCGCGCGAAGGAATGCTATCGCCTAGCTTTATAAAGGTGCCTTGAATCAGATTGCCTTGTAGTTTCGATTGGTCGTAATCTTTACCGATTCCTTTCAATATAACACCCATTACTTCTTCTTTGGTCTGCA
>JAYSUZ010000184.1:0-3670 GCA_043718845.1 Cytophagales bacterium | reverse complement strand
CTCTTGGTTTATCTTTTCTATCTTGACGTGCGTATCCGAAATAAGGAATAACAACAGTAACATGTGCGGCAGAAGCTCTTCTTGCTGCATCAATCATCAGAAGTAATTCCATTAAATTGTCTGACGTAGGATACGTAGACTGTACTAAAAATAAATCGTACCCACGAACAGATTCGTTGTAGCTTACTGAAAGTTCACCGTCGCTAAAACTTGAGATTGTTATGTCTCCAAGTGGTTTACCATAATATCCAGCTACCTTTTCTGCCAAATTTGACGATGCAGTACCAGAAAATATTTTTACGTAGGACATTTTTGTTATTAAATAAGAAATGTTGAATGCTGAACCGAACATCGTATCAACATTCAACATTTTATTGTTGCCCGAAAAGGATTCGAACCTCTACAGACTGTACCAAAAACAGTCGTCCTGCCATTAGACGATCGGGCATTGTTTCTCTAACTGGATGCAAAAATAGGCTTTTATTTATTATTTGCAAAACAAAAGTAGATATTTTTATATAAATTATTAAAATTATATTTTGATGATAATAAAGCGGATTAATAAACCCTCCTCCCCTACACCTAAAAATACTGATTGTGAACTTATAAGAGCGTTCTAATAATAGGCATTCTATAGAAACTGCAATCATCAGCGTGTAGCTTATATAATAAATATCTCCGATACCTATTTTTAAAAATTCATTTCTTCATAACGCATTCTTATTCTGAAGAATTTAGCACAAACAAAAAACACTTACAAAATTTCTTCTGTAAGTGTTTTTTTATGAGCCTCCTGTCGGAATCGAACCAACGACCTACTGATTACAAGTCAGTTGCTCTACCAGCTGAGCTAAGGAGGCACTCTCTAAATCGGAGTGCAAATATACGTCAAAATTTATAACATGCAAATTTTTTGCATTTATTTTATTAGCCTTTTAAGACTTTTAATTCCTGACTTAATTCTTTTAGCTCAATATCAAGCTTATCTATATTCACCTGAATGTCTAATTTCATCTGAGCAGCTCCTTTAGACCTGCCAAAAAATTCAATATTCGTTTTATAACGTTCTATTTCTGCCTTAATTCCTGCTACTTTTTTCTGAAGTACTTGTTCTTTACGTTTCAATTGATCCGAACCTTCTGCACTCGTTTTCAAAGAGGCCACTTCTAAGGATAAACGAATATTCTTTTTGGCTTCCTGCCCTATCTCTGTTGAAGCATCAATAAATTTGCCAATAGCATCATTAAACTTATCCGTAATCTCTTTTTTGTGTTCTCTAGGCACAAAACCTATCGCATCCCAAGACGATTGAAACTCTTTAAGCTTTTCTATCGTCTTCGCTTCCGTACCCGCTACAAAAACTGCCACTTCTTGAATAAGTATATTTTTAGTTTCTAGGTTTACAAAAAATACTTTCTCCGCTTCCGCTATTTGCTCTCTTTTTTTATTAAAAAAGGCATCGCACGCTTCTTTAAAACGAGCGTATATTTTATCTTTCTGCTTGTAGGGTACTTGTCCTATTTTCTCCCAACTTCTTTGAAGCTCTTTCACTTGATTTGCTACAGCATCAAAGTCATTAAGCTCTTTAAGCGCTTCCGCCTTTTCGCAAAGTTCTATTTTCTTTACTAAATTTTCGTCTCTTTTCTTATCCAGCTCTCTAAAGAAATCATTTTTCTTTTTGTAGTATAGTTTACAAGTATCCCAAAATTTATTGGACAGTTCTTTTGCTTTTTCTTGCGCTATACCTCCTGATTTATTCCATTCTTCCTGCACGTTAAGCATCTCCGCCGTTTTTACCTTCCAGTCGTCTATTCTTCCCGATTCAAAAGTAGAAAAAGCTTCTGCTTTGGACATAATTGCCATTTTAACAATTAGATTCTGCTCTTGCGTGGCTTTTAAACTAGATAGATATTCTTTGCGCTTGTCGTATATTTTATCAGAAGCGGCTTTTAGTCTATTCCATAACGCATCTTGCTCCTCTTTTGGCACGGGACCTATTACTCTAAACTCTTCATGAAGTATTTTAAGGTCTTTTAACGCTTGATTTACAGAATCTAACTCTACTAATTTCTCAACTTTATCACAAATCTCTTTTTTAGTTTCAAGATTTTTCTTCCTATCCAATTCTTTCAATTCAAAGAAAATAGAACGGTTATTATAAAAAATATCAACCAACGCTTTATAATTATTCCACAATTCTTGCGATTGAGCAACGGGTACATGACCCACCTTTTTCCATTCTTCTTGAATGTTTTTAAACTCTTCCAAACTTAAAGAAGATTCTTCCGCAGCAATCAGCTTTCGCAATCTTTCAAGTAAGGTATTTTTTAATTCTAGATTTTTTAATTTGCTTTTTTCTATCGTATTAAAATGCTCCGATATATCTACTTTTATCTTACCAAAAGCTTTTTCAAAACGTTGAGTCAAAACATCTTTTTTGAATTCAAAATCCGCCTCTGCCCCACCATCTGTTAGATAGCGCTGCAATGCCTCTTCTCTTTCCAAGTAAACCTTATTATCAAAACTAGTCTTAATCTGTGTTAGGTAAAAATTCGCTTTCGCTAAATTCTCTTTTAGATTAAAATTTTCAAGAAATTTCAACAATTCTTCTTTTGTAAAAGAACTAAATTCTTCATGATGCTCTTCAACAGAATCCGTAAGATTCAATGTTTCATTCAACTCATTTTCCATGACATCTTTTTTGTCAGTCATAATACTTGTATTCAAAATAGTAATATAAAAATTTAATTTAATTAGACGCTTAACTTGCTATTCTTTTTCAATAGCAACCATAAAGATACCATTTTAGTTTAAGTTGTTAAATTTTGATAGCAACTATATTTAAAAAGTTTAAAAAAAATCTAAATTCAGGGTTATAATATGATTTCTATCCTTAATTTTGAAAAAATAAAACAAAAAAAAGATGGGAATACTTGCAAATATTAGAAATGACTATACACTTCACGAATTATTGGAGAACAATATAAGTAAAAACCCCCTTGAACAAACTTCTCTTTGGCTAGAAGAAGCCATCAAAACTAAAATAAACGAACCTACTGCAATGAATCTTGCCACGGTATCTCCTAATGGCAGACCATCTTCCAGAATAGTTTTATTGAAAGAAATTACTAAAATTGGCTTCGTTTTTTTTACAAATTATGACAGTAAAAAAGGGCATGAATTATACTCAAACCCATTTGCTGCATTAAATTTTTTCTGGAAAGAACAAGAAAGACAAATACGTATTGAAGGTAAAGTTCAAAAAATACTAGCCTCCGAATCCGATCTTTATTATTATAGCCGCCCTCTTGGAAGTCGCATTGGGGCTATAGTTTCACCTCAAAGTCAGCCTATTGAAAACCGTTATTTTTTAGAAGAAAAAGCTAAAGCAATGGAAACTATTCCTGAAACCGAAATAAAACGACCTGAAAATTGGGGTGGGTATATTTTACTTCCTGATTATATTGAGTTTTGGCAAGGTAGAACGAGTAGACTTCACGATCGACTAGCTTATTCTTTACAAGAAAACAACGAATGGAAAATAAGCCGTCTTGCACCCTAATAAGCACTCTAAAAATACCTAGGGCTTAATATTTTAGCTTTTACATATCCAAATTCATAGCGCGCCATTATTTCGTGTGAACCTGTACCTATTGCTTTTACCTTTCCT
>JAYSUZ010000183.1:0-22484 GCA_043718845.1 Cytophagales bacterium | reverse complement strand
AAGGTCTTTGAAGAAATCCCGAATAGAAAGGTCAATAATCTCGAAGACTTACTACCTCAAAATTTTATTGCCAATATGTAGTTGCTCGGGTGGATACGGTGCAATATTTTCTATTTCCTTATAAGGAATAGTATTGAGAGAATTTGAATTTAGAAAATCGTATTTCAATTCTCGTTTACCAAATAAATCGTAATGAAATACTTTACTTAATTCATTATTTTTTTTCTTACCAGTTTTTACAAATAAGTTAATACTTACCCCTTGTTGAATATCAAACACATTTTGGTCAGCACTACCATCTGGAGATATTTCTTTTATATTACTATTGCCATGTAAATCAATAGTATAAATCTTGTCATATGTTTTCAATAAATTCCAGCGCATCCCTCTAAAAGTAGGGTTGTCTAAAAAACCATGTGGATTGATAAAAGCCAAAACGCCGCTACCGTTTTTTTCAATAAAATGCTGTCCATAACGCAAAAATTTAACATAGTCATCATTAATCCACTTTGGATTTCGTTCTTTGAGTTTTTCTTTACCGCCAGGCTCTTTTTTATAGTCTTCCATCAAACTCATTATCCATTCACCTTTATTCGAACTTTCGCCGCTGTAAGGTGGATTTCCAATAATACACATAACAGGAGTATCTCTCTTTATCTGATTAGCTTCATTGGCTTCTGCACTTAACCAATTCGCAAATAAAGTTCCCGTATCAGGATGGCTTTCTTCTAAACTGTTGGTAAGATAAACTCTAAATCGTTGGTCTTTGGTAGGCTTATACCCTGTTTCTGTTAATAGTAAATCTAATTTCAAATGCGCCATGGCATAACTCGCCATTAACAGCTCAAAACCATTTAGTCTTGGTAATAAATGCGTTTCCACATAATTGCTCCAAATACCTTTTTGCCCTTCAAATTTTTTATGTACGTGTTTTATTACTTCCGCTAAAAAAGTACCTGTTCCTGTGGCTGGGTCAAGTATCTGTACTTTGTGTACTTCCTCTTCAACAGTTCTTATGTTATCTTTATAGCGTTTGTCGGTAGCTTGTAAATTTACTTTTATTTTGGTTTTACTATTGTCTGCAAGCCCTTGAGGCAAATCAAACTCTGTTTTCAAAATATCGTCTACTGCACGAACAATAAAATTAACTACTGGCTGAGGCGTATACCAAACACCACGAGCTTTTCTTAATGCTGGGTCGTATTCACTAAGGAAGGTTTCATAAAAATGGATAATTGGGTCTTCCATTTTCGTGGCTTTCCCATAATTCTTTAATAACTCTTCTACATTGCAGGCTAAGAATATTTCAACCAAACTGTCTACTATCCATTTGATACGGTCGTCAATATCGGGTCCAGCGATATACCCAAAAAGTTTCCTTAGAAATGGATTTGATTTTGGAATTAATTCCGCCGCTTCCTGTCTGCTAAAAGTATTTAGTGTAGGATCATGCGAACGGGCAGCAAACATACCATAAGCTATCGTTTGGGAATACACATCCGCAAAACCTTTAGGTGTAATATCATGAATCAATATTTGTTTAAAAGCAACCATTTGCTCTTTCAGTGTACTGTCTTCACTATTTTGTTCATCACTTGTCAAAGCCTGCTCTATTACATTTGCCAGAAGCCGTGCTTTAGCAGCCATCATTTCAGCAAGTTTCTGACTGCTTGTAATTGTTTGGCTTATGTGAATACAAAAATCACGAATGAAATTTTGAAACGTTGGGAAGTGCGAGGGCAAAGGAACTATTTTTCCATCTTGTAGTTCAGCAATGGAAATTTTCATAATAAATTGACCGTCCCTATACAAATGAAAATCTAAATAATCGGTAAAGATTAAATTATTTAAAGAAGCTTTATATCGATCAAACTGTTCTTTGTTGCCTGTTTTTTTTATTCCTTCTAAATCTTTATCGCCAATATCTTTGGCTTCAATAAATCCTACAGGAATATCTTTTTTAGTAAGAATATAATCAGGAGCACCACAAGATTGGCGTTTAGGTTCATTCGTAGCTCTTATTTCAGGAACTAAGCTTTCGATAAGCTGTTGCAGGTCGCCTCTAAAAGTATGTTCGGTGGCATTTCCTAATTTATAGCGCTGGCTAATACTAGAGAGATAGTGTTCTATGGTCATTTAAGAATTATTTTAAACTAGGCTTTATATGCTAAGGTACAAAGTATTATGGAACAACCCTAAAGCTCCTCTAAAATAGTATATATGCTATTAGCATTCCAGTCCTTAAACCGCCCAGAGGGCTACTAAATAATAGGTACGAGGTAAGAACCTCGCACCATCAATAGAGCCAAACTAAAAGCTTGAACCTACTGGTTACTTTCCAATACAAAACTTCCCAAAAATAGCCCCCAGAATATCTTTATCCATATCAATCTCTCCTGTTATAGAACCTAAATAATAAAGGGATTGGCGGATATCTTGTGCTAAAAAATCGGAGGTTATTTTTAGTGCTATTCCCTCTTGTACTTTTTCAAGTGCGAGTTTACTTTTACTCAATGCTTCGAAGTGTCGGGCGTTGGTAACGATGGCGCTGTCGGCTAGGCTACGACCTGCTACTACGCTGTTGTACAATTCATTTTTCAAGTCTTCGATATGCGCCTTCTTGCCCGCGGAGATGCATACTACAGGCGCGTCCATTACAGAAGACAATGGATTTATGATAGAGCCTTCGGGCAATAAATCCATTTTATTGGGTACTACAATATAAGGAACTCCATGTTTGGTAAGTTCGAGAATATCTGCTCTGGCATCTTCGATAGAAAGTGTAGAGGCATCGAACAAATAAATAAGCAAGGCAGAAAGACGTATTTTTTCGAATGTCTTTTCTACACCCATTGCTTCTATAGCGTCGGTGGCTTCACGTATCCCTGCGGTATCAATGAGGCGAAACTCCACTCCTTTTATAACTAATTTCTCTTCAATGGTATCGCGTGTAGTACCCGCTATTTCGGATACTAAGGCTCGCTCTTCGTTCAACAACGCATTGAGTAACGTTGATTTCCCTGCGTTGGGCCTTCCGGCTATAACGGTGCTTACCCCTGCCTTTATGGCGTTACCCAACTGGAAACTATTCAGCAACTCGAACAACATGGATTGAATTTTTACCACCAAGTTATTGAGTTGAGAGCGGTCGGCAAACTCTACGTCCTCTTCGCTAAAATCCAATTCTAGTTCTATGAGTGCGGCAAACGTAATCAGCTCTTCGCGCAACAGTTTTATCTCATAAGAAATCCCCCCGCGCATCTGATTCATAGCCGTACGGTGGCTGGCTTCCGAATCGGAGGCTATCAAATCGGCTACGGCTTCGGCCTGGGCCAAATCGAAACGGCCGTTTAGAAAAGCGCGTTGTGTAAACTCCCCAGGCTTTGCATAACGAGCTCCAGCCTGAATGAGAATACGGATTATTTTCCCAATAATAAAATTAGACCCGTGACAGGCTATTTCAACTACATTTTCTTTTGTAAAGGATTTTGGTGTTTTAAAAATAGAAACCAGTACTTCGTCTACAATACTATCGCCTTCTATGATTGTACCTAAGTGAATGGTATGCGTTTCTTGTTTGGTGAGGTCTTTGCCTTTAAATACGCTGTTGCATATAGTGATGGCATCTTTTCCAGAAAGTCTAATAACGGCAATGGCGCCCACGCCAGGTGCAGTAGCCGGAGCTACGATGGTATCTAAATTCAATTTTTATTTTTTTTAATTATGGTCTAATTATCCTTATGGCTTTAGGATTCTGACTAGTATGACTAACGGCTAACAGTATAATTTGCGTTTCTGTTACTTCATAGGTAATTCGATAATGCCAACGTGTAAAAGAACGAATGTTCCCTTTGAATTCTGGGACAAATCTATCCGATTCATATATTTCGGGATGCTCCGCTAGCTTTCGTGCAGTTTCAATAATTTCGTCCCTAATCCGTTTAGCTGAACCTTCAGATTTTTCTTTAACATATTGGTAGATTTTTTTAAGTTCTTCTTTAGCAGGTTTGTCCCATACTATCTGCAACTTTTTTCTTACCATTGCTCCATTTCTTTCTCTAGGTCTTCCTGAGTAATATAATCTCCAGAAGCAACACGTAATTGAGCTGATTGTATTTTTTCTATATAGGCTCTTTTGGTAATAGGAGTGCCATCCAATTCATAACCTATAACTTCTACCGATTCCAATATATCGTTTACCTGTTTGAGTGCATTTTCATCATTGGTTAGCATCAACTTTTCAATCATTTTATATTTAGCTTCTATATTCATGATTTCATTTTTTATATTTCTTGTAACTACAATATACTAATTATTTACATCAATAACAATTAGCCTACTCCACCACATACCCCGCAGCAAACTGCTCCCAAGATTGGGTTTTGTATTTATTTTCTCCGAGGAAATGTAGTATTTTATCCAATTCTCCTGCTTCTCTAAAACCAGAAAGGTTGATCAATAAATTTTCGCTTTCGTCCAAGTATAAGGTGGTTGGGTAGCCGTTTGCTTTGAAGATACGCGTAGCCAGTTCACTTTCTTTCACCACAGTTCCTTTGTAGTTGGAGGCTTTAGAACTTTCGGCGTCCAATTTTACGGCGTAGAATTTCTTATTCATATAAGCCACCACTCGAGGGTCTTTCATGGTAGTAGCGTCCATCTTTTTGCACCATCCACACCAATCGGTATATACGTCTACAAATATTTTCTTCTTGTGTTTTTTGCTCAGTTTAGTAGCTTCGTCATAACTCATCCACTTTATTTCTTCAGTAGCCTTAGCCTCTTTTTCTACTTCTTTTTTGTAGGTAAAAGAGAAAATCAATCCTCCTATCAAAACAAGTGCAAAAAGGGATAGTCGTATACGGTTATTTTTCATATTTTCTTACATTTATTCTACTACGAAATTACGCTATTTTCTTTAAAACTAAACCAATATTACGCAATTTTAGTTCTGAACCTTTTCATCAAAACCCCTTGGGAAGGCGAAAATAAAAGCACAAGTAAAAATTCAAGTCCTACTATTGTAGTCATTCCGCCTGCAATAGAGGCATCCATGAACACTGCGAGGTAATAACCGCCTATAGCAGCGATACAGCCCACGAGTACCGTTATGAGCAACATTTTATTGAAGTTGTCGGTCAATAAGTAGGCTGTAGCAGCTGGAGCCACCAAAAAAGCTACTACTAAAATAGCGCCTACTGCCTCAAATGAAGCCACGGTGGTAAAGGAAACCATGCCCATCAACAAATAATGCCACAACGTAACCGATATGCCAATTGAGGTTGCAAAAGAAGGATCGAAGGTGGTTAGAAATAATTCTTTATAGCCTACTACAATAAATAGAAGAATGACAAGAAATACAAACAACCCTGTCCACAGTGCTCTGGGGCCTATATCAAGACCAGAGGCCAACGTCCAAGTGTCCAATGGCGCCAATGCTATCTCGCCATACAATACACAATCTTGGTCCAAATCAATATTTTCGGCGAAATAAGAAATCAGGATTACGCCAATAGCAAAAAGTGTAGTGAAGATTACCCCTATAGAAGCGTCTTCTTGTAAGCGGGCTTTGCGGTGTAAAAACTCTATTAGAAAAGTAGTAAGCAAACCGATAAGCCCCGCTCCTATAATCATCACAAATGAATCTCGACTACCACTTATTAAAAAAGCCAACACAATACCAGGAAGTACCGCATGCGATATCGCATCGCCAATCAATGCCATCCGCCGTAATACTAGATAACAACCGAGCAACCCGCAAGAAGCCGCAACTAAAGAACCTATAAGTATGATGTAGAAGGCATCCATTTTTTTTATAATGATTAATTGTTAATGGTTAATTTCTATAAGGGATTGTGCTGTCGTGTGGATCTTTGTTGGGATAGCGCAATTGTTCTTCTAGTTTTTTTTCTATTTCTGGGGTAATAATATGTTCGATATTTTCGGCGTCGTCGTGCACGTGATCGGGGGCTAGGTGAAGGTATTCGGTCAAGTACATTTCCCACAGTCGGTGTAATTTGGTGACCCGTTGTCCTTTTAGTTTACCTTCTTCCGTCAGTGTATAGCTGTTATTTTTAGCGGTTAAATAGCCGTGTCGAACCAATTTTAAAAACCAACGATTTAAAACATTTATAGAATAGCCTCTTTTGTCGGACAATTCATTAACCGTTCTTTCTTTGAAGAAATCTTCCTCTTGTTCGCCCAGTTGGTAAAAAGCTTTCAAGATGTTTTCTTCCATAATAATCGTCTTATGTTTGCGTCTTCCATACCAGCGGTATACCAATCCTTTTTGAGGGGCAAACATAAAAGACACCAGCGCTATAAACGATACAAACAAAACAATCCAAGGACCAGTAGGCATTCCAGAAATTTTAAACGAAACAAACGAACCTCCAATACCAGCAACTGTACCGAATAATGCAGCCAATACCAACATTAACGGCAGTCGGTTTGTCCAGAAACGTGCAGCAGCAGCAGGCGTAATGAGCATCGCAGCCATCAACACCACTCCAATGGCTTGAATCCCGACAATCACGGCCAATACTGTCAGTGTTGTCAATACAAATTCTAATGTTTTTACAGGAAAGCCAATTGAATAGGCAAAATTTTCATCAAACGAAATGAGCATAAATTCTTTGTACAAAAAAAATACAGCTAGAATAAGCAACACGGCGAGCGTACCGAATACATATACATCGTTGCTCACAAGAGAAGCCGCTTTTCCAAATATAAAACTATCCAAGCCCGATTGTAAGGCATTTCCTGAATGTTGAATATACGTTAGCAATAAAATTCCTACACCGAAAAAAACCGATAACACCAATCCGATAGCAGAGTCTTCTTTTAAACGAGAATTTTTCTTAATAAAATCTACAGCATAAACGGAAAACCAACCGGTAACAAATGCTCCTAACAACAATACAATAGGATTTTTTTCACCAGACAAAATAAAAGCAACACAAACGCCTGGCAACACTGCATGGGCAATAGCATCGCCAATCAATGCTTTTTTCCTGAGAAAGGTAAAACAGCCCAGCACCGCAGACCCAGCAGACATAAGCAACACTCCCAATACTACATAGCGTGTATTGGGATCTGTAAGTGTTATAAAATCTACGAGGTCATTCATTTTATAATGGTTAATTATTAATTGTTAATTATTAATTGTTAATGGTTAGTTTTTTTCTCTTACGGGTAATTCTTGTTTGGCTAGGAGATCGCCTACTTTTGCTAGGAGGGTAAGTTTTCCTCCATAGGTTTCTTGAAGCAATTCTTCGGTAAATACTTTATCGGTAGGCCCTGAAGCTACTAGGCGCATGTTTATGAGCAACAACCAGTTAAAATATTCTTTTACCGATTGAAGGTCATGGTGTACTACTACTACTGTTTTTCCAGCTGCGGTCATTGTTTTTAGGAGATCAATAATAGCGCCTTCTGTAGCGGCATCTACGCCGGCAAAGGGTTCGTCCATAAAATACAATTCAGCATCTTGTGCCAAGGCTCTGGCGAGAAATACTCTCTGCTGTTGCCCACCACTCAATTGACTTATCTGACGGTTGGCAAACTGTTGCATGCCTACTTTTTCAAGGCATTCCATTGCTACTTCCTTATCGGATTTTCGTGGACGTTTGAATAGACCCAATTTACCGTACCGTCCCATTAGGACTACATCAAATGCCGAAGCTGGAAAGTCCCAATCTACGGATTCACGTTGGGGTACGTAACTTACTTTCCCTCGCACGTCATCGAGCTGTTTGTCAAACAGTTTTACAAATCCACTTCCAGAAGGAATAAGTCCCATGATGGTTTTGATGAGCGTAGATTTTCCAGCACCGTTTGGCCCTATGATTCCTACTAATGCTCCTTGGGGCAATGTAAAATCAATTCCCCACAAAACCGGTTTTTTATTGTAACTCACCGTCAAATCGTGGACTTCGAGGATTGGATTTATAGCTTGTATTTTCATTTCAACGCGCTTACTATTTTAGTTACATTTGCTTTCACCATTCCGATATACGTTCCGTCTGGAGTACCATCTTGGCCCATAGCATCCGAATATAAGGTGCCACCGATTACGACTTTATGTCCTTTGGCCTGACAGCCTTCTACTACTGCTTTTATAGATTTGTCCGACACCGAACTTTCTATAAAAATGGCTTTTATTTTTCGTGCCGTAATAAGATTTACCAAAGACGTTACATCGTTTAGTCCATAATCGGAAACGGTGGAAATACCTTGTAAGCCCTTTACTTCTATACCATAGGCTGCACCGAAATAACCAAAAGCATCGTGTGCGGTGATCAACAAACGACTTTGTTTGGGGATAGAATCCAAGGCTATCTTTACCCAAACATTCAAGGTAGTTAAATCGTTGGCGAAATTTATTGTATTTAAGTTATACAATTTTTGATTTGTTGAATCTAATTTTTGAAGTTCTTTGGATGCATACAAAACAGCCTCTTTCCATATTGCAACATTGAACCAAATATGTGGATCGCGCACTGTTCCTGTTTCGTCGAGCATTCGAATTTTAGCTTTTTCTATTCCATCCGAAAAGGCAATTACTTTTTTCTTGGCACCTAACTTTTCCAATACCTCACTCATTTTACCTTCAAGGTGCAAGCCGTTATAAAAAACGATATCTGCATGTTGTAGTTTCTGCAAATCGCCTTGTGTTACTTTGTATAAGTGCGGGTCAACGCCAGGTCCCATTAGCGCTTGAACGTCGGCCTTCTCTCCTACTATATTTTTTAGAGCATCGGCAATCATTCCAGTTGTACACACAATTTGCAGCTTGCTTTTTGTCTTTACGTCCTTTGTTTCTGTACACCCTATGATAAGCATGATAAGGGTAAGTAATAATCCAATTGTAATTTTGTTCTTTTTCATTTTTTAGTACTTATTTTATTAAATCGACACAAATATATTTTTAGAAACCTCCTTTGAGATATTGATTCCTACTTTAATTTTATTTAGCGAAACCTCCATGGAGGCATCAAATTCAACGATACTCGTAACGGCTATGTTTGTGCCTATTTTTATTCCTATTTTATCCAAGTATTTTAAAAAGGAAGAAGACGTTTCTTTTAATCCGGCAACTTCACCCGAGAATCCTTCCTTCACTTCTGAAAGCAGTATCATTTTTTTCACTTTCAGTCTACCATCCTCTGTAGGTATTGGGTCTCCATGAGGATCGTAGGCTGGAAAATTTAAAAATTCATCCAATCGTTGTATCAATAAAGTGGACTGAATATGCTCGAGTTGTTCTGCAATTTCGTGTACTTCGTCCCAATTGAAATTCAATTTTTCTACTAAAAAAACTTCCCACAATCGATGTTTACGAATTACCTTCAACGCTGCAACACGCCCCAGTTTAGTAAGTGTAACCCCTTGGTATTTCTTATAATTGACCAGTTCTTTTTGCGAAAGCTTTTTCAACATATCAGTTACAGAAGCCGGTTTAGTAGAAAGTTCCTCCGAGATATCGTTGGTAAATACTTCTTTATCCTCCTCTCCTGAGAGGTGAAATATGGCTTTAATATAATTTTCTTCGGTGTACGTAAGCATTGTACTTTTTTTGTAAATGTACTGATACTTTTTAGATAAGCCTAAATTATAAATCAATAATATATAAAATATATTTTCAATTTACTAAAATATCTAATACGCAAACGTTTATTGTTATTCCAATATAAATTTGTTATATTTGAACTGAAAACATTACTGTATTACTTATACTTTTTAAAATCATGAATAAAGTATTATTATTTATTATTAGTTTAATTATATTAATTTCTACTGGATTTGCTCAAAACAACACCATACCAGAGGGGGGAATAAATATTTTAGGGTCAGGGAAACTTAATAAAATTTTCAAACCTGCAGTAAACCGAGGAAAAATGGAATGGCGAACGGTTCCAATCAAAGACCATGTGAAAATAAAATCCGCCCTTCATCTTACCACGGTCAATCCACCAAAAGACATGTGGGAATTACAGATTGTGGCTCCGAACAAAACTCAAGTTGACGAAGGCGACAATGTACTTATTTCATTTTACGGTAGAAAACTTTCCACTTATGACGAGAAAGACCCTGGTCTTGTAGCCTGCGTTTTCGAGAAATCAAGTCCCGATTGGAATAAATCGATCCATCATTTTACTGAATTGGATAAAGAGTGGAAGCAGTATTTTTATCCTTTCAAATCAGCAGGTACCTACAAACCTGGGGAAGCACAGATTGGGTTTCAAGTAGGAACGAAACAACAAATGATTGAAATAGCAAATATTGAAATTTTAAACTTTAAGAATAAATACAACGAAAGCGAACTACCATCTTCTCTAAGGATAGATATTAAAGACATTCACAATGTAGAAGCCGTAGCGGAACTGGCCTCAAAAGTAATAGGTCCCTACCCTATGAATTCAATGAAGACTCATATTGTTAGCGGTCTTGCAGAGATCAAAAAAGTGAAGGTAGAAAATCAATCGTTCACTGACGCCTTCCAAATCAAAGTCCGTGTTCAGCCAAAAAACCCTGAAGACGTTCAATTACTTTCCGCGAATACGCTTAAAGTAACGGAGGGCGAAGTGCTCCACGTTACGTTCAAAGCTAGAGTAGTACCTGATGGAAGTAAAAAAAGACCTAAATCAACAATGTATTGTATCTATGAACCCAATAAACCACCTCTAAATAGATCGTTGAATGAAAATATTCCGCTTGACACTCTATGGCGCGATTTTAGTTATCCTTTTATATGTAGAGAAACCTACGAAAGCGGTTTTTCTATATTTTCTTTCTACTGCGGGGCGATGACTCAGACTATTGAAATTGCGGATATTCAAGTATTAAATTATCGCAGAAATATTGCAATTGAAAAATTACCTGTTTCAAAACACAAAACTGCAGCTGAAATGGAAAATGCGGCTACAGAACGCTACCCTGCTGGCAAAAATCCAGTTTCAAATCTGATGATGATGGTTTATAATGCTAAAGCTACAGGACAGATTGCACCTGTTTTGGGAAAAGAATTTTCCGAGTGCTACCAACTCTCCGCCACTACACTTACCGAAAATGCTAAAGACATACAATGTTTTGTAAACACAGAAGTTGCGATCAAAAAAGGGGATGTATTCTCACTTACATTTTATGCTAGAAGTCCAAAATCTAAAACGACGGCTCCAGCCTCTATTAGTTGTAACTTTGGAAAAGCAACGCCTAACTACGACAAATCATTGAATAAGAAAATAAGTGTAGGTCCTGGATGGAAATTTTACACAATGCCTTTTGTGGTGCTTCAAGATTTCGAACCAGGAGCGGCAAAACTCAGTTTCTATATAGGTAGCACTACCGTTATGAATAGTATTGAATTAGCAAATATTCAACTAATTGACTATAAAAAAACAATGAAAGTTACCGATTTACCCCAAAAGTAACGTTGCGGCATACATTTCATATCAAAATCGTCCGTATTATTCTTTTTGTTTCAATGCATAAAAAATCGTACTTTTGCACTTTAATTGAAATAGACTATGATCAGTGCAGACAACATTTCCCTACGCTACGGCAAAAGGGTTCTTTTTGAAGATGTAAATATAAAATTCAATCCAGGAAACTGTTATGGCCTTATTGGTGCAAACGGGGCTGGAAAATCTACCTTTTTGAAAATCCTTTCAGGCGAAATCGATCCTACTACAGGGCGTGTAAGTATTACGCCTGGAGAACGTCTTGCGGTGTTAAAACAAAATCAATTTGAATTTGACGAAACGCAAGTACTTCAAACCGTTATTATGGGACACAAGAAATTGTACCAAATAATGCAAGAGAAGGACGCTATTTATATGAAGCCCGACTTCTCTGATGCCGATGGATTAAAGGCTTCAGAACTCGAAGGTGAATTTGCAGAGATGAACGGATGGAATGCAGAGTCGGAAGCCTCCGAATTGCTAAGTGGTCTTGGAGTGAAGGAAGACAAGCATTACCTGACCATGAAAGAACTTGACCCAAGCGAAAAAGTTCGGGTATTGTTGGCGCAAGCACTTTTCGGAAACCCCGATATTCTTTTGCTTGATGAGCCTACCAACAACTTGGATATAGAATCGGTAGCCTGGCTACAAAATTTTCTTGCCGATTTTAAAAACACCGTTATCGTTGTATCCCACGATCGTCACTTCTTGGACGAAGTTTGTACACACGTAGCGGATATTGATTTTAGCAAATTACAGTTGTTTGCAGGGAACTATAGTTTCTGGTACCATTCTAGCCAATTGGCATTAAAACAACGAACCGATTCGAATAAGAAAACAGAAGACAAACGTACCGAATTACAAGATTTCATTCGTCGTTTCAGTGCCAATGCTTCTAAGTCTAAACAGGCTACTTCAAGAGCGCGATTGTTGGAAAAATTAACAATCGAAGACATTAAACCTTCGTCTCGTAAATACCCTGCGATTATGTTTAAAGCGACGCGTGAGGTAGGCGATCAAATCCTTTCCATAGAAAATCTTGAAGGCAGTCGTGATGGTGTAAAGATGTTTAAAAACGTCACCTTCTCTGTAAATAAAAATGATAAAATAGCGTTCTTGAGCAAAGAGCCAATGGCCATCTCTACGTTCTTTGACATAATCATGGGCGAACAAAAGCAAGATTCGGGAACTAGCAAATGGGGTGTTACCATTACCAATTCTTATTTCCCAAGAGAAAATTCTAAATTTTTCAGCGACGGCGATTTGAATCTTGTCGATTGGCTGCGTCAGTATTCGGAAGAAAAAGACGAGAGTTTTATCCGTGGTTTCTTAGGTAGAATGCTTTTCAGTGGCGAAGAATCATTGAAAAAATCTACCGTACTTTCAGGTGGCGAAAAGGTTCGTTGTATGCTTTCTAAAATGATGATGGCCGGCGCCAACTCCTTAGTATTCGACGACCCAACCAACCACTTGGATTTGGAATCAATCACGTCTCTAAACAACGGGATCAAGGATTTCCAAGGAACCGTTTTATTCTATTCGCACGATTACGAATTCATCAACACGGTAGCGAACCGTATCATCGAACTTACGCCAAACGGCATCATCGACAAATCGATGACCTATGAAGAGTATATAGAAAGCGACCGAGTGAAAGAGCAGCAGGCGGAGATGTATGCGTAGGTAGGTAAACAAACTTGTTGGCGAGACGCCAACAAGGGCTACTCCATGGTCTGTGGCACACAGACCATCGCTTCTACGCAGCACGAAAATAAAAATTACCCAAATCCTTCTACTCCATGGTCTGTGGCACACAGACCATCGCTTCTACGCAGCACGAAAATGAAAATTACCCAAATCGTTCCATATAATGAGTAAGAAATCCAAAAGGATCAACACCAGTTTCATAAAAACTCGCAGATGACCATTTGTAATCTTCTGGTCGCTCAGCTAAATTCCATTTCACCTGAAGCGGATTATTATGAATATAATCGAGTTTCTGTTCAAATTTTTTCTTACTATCCATTAAAACCCCAAGAGGATCTCGTTTCCAAATCCTATGCTCTCTTTCAGATTCATCTACTTTAAAATGATTTAGCACCAGTGGATGCTTTTCTTTCAAATCTTTAGTTATATAATGAGCCGTAGCTTTATTAAAACTTGCATAGGGCATTTCCTTTCCCGTTTTATACAACATCTCCCATAGTAAATGAAGGTGATTTGGCATGATAACAAATCCATAAACTGCCACTTTCTTCTTTTCTACTAATTCTTTCAGTGTAGCTAAAATAATTTCTTTGTATTTATCAGGCTTCAATAAATGTTTCCAGTCTTTTATGGTATCATTCCAAAAATATACCTGGTTCATTTCAAGCTTTGAATTTCGTGTTGTTTTAAAAATTAAATCTTTATTCATAAAAAGTGAGTTAAAAAGTTATACAAAAATAATAAATTAATTATTGATTTTAATTTATGTTGTCATTTTTAACTTATTATCTTTGTCTACATTATTAACAAGAGGTCTGTGTGCCACAGACCTCGGAGAAGATAAATTTCTTTGTTTTTAGTTTTATTATATCGCCTTTTTTAAACATTTTCGAAGTCCATTGACCATTTTTATAATTAATATCTTTCCTCTTTGTTTCATGAGCAAAACAGCCAAATGAAAAGGTATAATAACTCCTACGAATTAAATTATTTTCAAAATCAGTAACAAATTCCTTATACTGTATTTGAGAATCCTTCCTTCTAGTTCTGATTTTTTCTTTACTAAAATATAACTTCGTAATTGTTTTATTTAGTGAATCGATTTTTACTGTATCCAGCTTTTTTATTTGACCAATAGCGGAGAAAACTATTACATGAAAGGATAGAAAAAAAATAATCTTATAGAGAGGTCTTCTTTTAAAGATTGTTTCTATTGCTTTGTCTCTTTTCATAAAATATTATTTAATAAGAGTAATCTACAAAAATAGTAAGCTATTTCAAAGCTAATTATCTTAATTCCCCTCTACGATTGCATCAAATACCCTTTTATAAACTCGTTCAAATCTCCATCCAATACCTTTTGTGGATCGGTACGTTCTATACCAGTACGAAGGTCTTTTACGAGTTTGTAGGGATGCAACACATAGTTCCGAATCTGAGAGCCGAAGTCAATTCTCTTTTTAGAACTTTCTACCACCGCACGGGCTTCGTTTTTCTTTTCGATTTCTATTTGATACAAACGAGATTTTAGCATTTTAATAGCCTTCTCTTTGTTCATAATTTGGGAACGTTCTTGCTGGCATTCAATTACCAATCCAGATGGTTTGTGATGCAAACGCACCGCTGTCTCCACCTTATTCACGTTTTGTCCTCCAGCGCCACCCGATCGAAAAGTATCCCAATCAATATCCGCTGGGTTTACTTCAATAGTAATGGAATCGTCTACCACAGGATACGCAAATACGGAGGCAAAAGAAGTATGCCTTCTTCCTCCCGAATCGAAAGGAGAAACCCGTACAAGACGGTGTACGCCTATTTCAGATTTCAGATTACCATAAGCAAAATCACCTTCTATCTCTAAGGTTACTGATTTTATACCCACTACCTCTCCTGCTTGGTAATTTACTTCTCGTACTTTGAAGCCATTTTGTTCGGCCCACATGATGTACATCCGCATCAGCATTTCTGCCCAGTCGCAACTTTCTGTTCCACCCGCACCCGGATTGATGTCAATCATAGCGCTAAGAATATCTTCCTCGTTGGAAAGCATTCGTTTAAATTCTAGTGCTTCTACGGCTTCTTCGGCAAGCTTAAACTCGGCTTCAATCTCCTGTTCGGTGACCTCGCCTGCTTGGTAAAACTCGAAAAGTGTTTCAAAATCATTGGATAGTTTTTCACAGTTTTCAAAACTGTCTGTCCAAATTTTTAGCGATTTTATATTTTTCAGAATTACTTCTGCTTCTTTTGGGTTATTCCAAAAATCGGCTTCGGTTGTCCGCTCCTGTTCTTCTTCTATTTTAGCTATTTTCGTAGCGTAGTCAAAGATACCTCCCCAGTGCCACTATACGGCTCTTTAAATCTTTATTTTGTTCTGCGTTCATCTTTTAATTGTATTTATATAAAATTACCAAATGCTTTTAATAGCGTGGTTTCCATGGAATTTCTTCTACGCCCAACTCCATCGTCATTTTACGAGAGAGTACGAAAAGGTAATCCGAGAGGCGGTTAAGATACATCATGATTATTACTTCTACAGGCTCCGTTTCGGCAAGTAAAACAACGAGTCGTTCGGCACGACGGCAAACGGTACGGGCTAGATGACAAAATGAAACATGTTGATGTCCTCCAGGCAAAATAAAGAATTTCATCTCTGGAAGTTGCTCCTGCATTCGATCGATTTCCCTTTCCAGCAATTCAACATCGGATTCGAGAAGATCTGGTTTTTTCAACTTCGGTTTTTCGGAATCTGCGGCAAGTGATGCGCCTATGGTAAACAAACGATCTTGAATTTCTTTCAGCAGTAATTTTCGATTTTTGTTCACTTCCATATCTCCTAGAAGTCCTATGTAGGAGTTCAATTCGTCTACCGTACCATAAGATTCTATTCGGATATCTGCTTTGGAAACTCTTTTCCCTCCGTAAAGCGATGTTTCGCCTTGATCGCCTGATTTAGTATATATTTTCAAGAATTTTATTTTAAAGTAGAAGTAGAATCTGCTGCCTGTTTCTTTATTTTTCGGGCACTTTTCCCCAATGGAGATAAATAATTTTTAGGATTAACTTTAAAATCAACCACTAAAAAATCAATATTTTTCAATGTTTTATTGAGGTTATCAACTGTCTTTTTGTCGTTGATTAATGAGCCGAGAGAACCTTCGCCTTTATTTATTTTATCGGTAATAGAAGAAAGATTTGCCATCGCTACGTTAGCGTTATTGACAACACGTTTTAAGTCCAAGTTATTAAGGGAGTCGGCAATCGTATTAAACTTTACGAGTAGCGGTTTTAATTCTTTTTCTGTTTCCAGTAAGGAAGCAGAAAGCGCATTTAAATTCCCTGTAATCCCACTCATATTTTGCCTATTTTCCGCCATCAATAATTTCATACTTTCCGAAGCGAGTACTAAATTGAGTAGCATTTTTCGAACATTACTATTCGTTTCATCGCCAAGGAGTGCATTCACTTTCAAAATTGTAGAATCTAAATTCGTCAGTACTGGCGTAGCTTTATCGCCAAGCAGTTGCATAAATCCTTTTTCTTTTACTCCAATCAGCGTGGCATCGCTATCAAATTTCTTAGAATCATTTCCTAAAGAAAGCACAATGCTTTTCCCTCCCAGTAAATCTAAACTAGAAAGTACCGCCTTCGTAGAATCGCCTAATACAATGTCTTTATTTACTTGTAATTCTACTTTTATTTTATTTCCATTGGCTTGATCTAATACTATTTTATTTACGCGACCGACTGTAAATCCATTAATAATAACGGCGTTAGAAACCGTAAGTCCATCTATTTCAGCATACCAAACATAATAATTTTTCGTAGGAGAGAGGAAATCCATTCCCTTCAAAAAATTAAATCCTAAATATAGCAACACTCCTGACACAAGAGCCATTACTCCAATTTTTGTTTCCTTATTGAATAACTTCACCTTTATATATACTATTTTCGACCATAAAGATACTAAAAATATTTAATTCTTCGTTTTTACATTCATTTTATACTATTAAAATGCTTAGCACAGTATTTGTAAAGAACAATAATCTACCTACTATTCTTCTAGTTGATTGATTTTTAACTCAAAACTAGATTGACTAGATGTGGTTAAAGCGAAATTTTAAAATAAAATCAAAAGTTTAATGTTGGTTTTATACTATTTCATAACTTAATAACATAAATTTGCGCATAAGTTGCTGAAAAAAATCACAATTCTGAAGAAGTCATCCTACATCTTAACCCTTTTACTACTGTTGGTATGCGCCTTTGTTTCCCTAAAACTTAGTGCTCAATCCAACAGTTTAGATAGTGCGTCAACTTTAAAAAAAGATACCCTTACTCCTAATCATACAGAAGGGATGGACAGCTTGAAATTTACAAATGAAAAAGGGGATATAGAGACCACTATATTCTATCATGCCGAAGATTCTATCATGATGGATGTGCCTAATAAAAAAGCCTACCTCTATGGAAAAGCGCAGATCAACTACCAAGATATGCAACTCGATGCCGAGCAGATAGAAATAGAATGGGCTAAAAATATAATCGCCGCAAGAGGTAAGGTCGATTCTTCGGGCAGATACAAAGGCAATCCAATATGGAAGCAAGGTGCGGAGAACTATGAAACAGATTCTATGCGTTACAATATGCAAACCAAAAAAGGTATTATACACGGCATTGTAACCAAACAAGGCGAAGGTTACCTACATGGAGATACCGCTAAAAGGACTGATGACGCAATTTTCCTGAAAAATGGAATCTACACAACCTGCAATTTAAAACACCCTCACTTTTACATAAGTGCTAGAAAATTAAAAGTTATTCCTGACGATAAAGCAATATGCGGACCTTTCAATATTGTGTTAGAAGACATCCCTACGCCTATTGGATTTTGGATGGGATTTTTCCCTATTACAGACAAGAAATCATCGGGAATAATAATTCCTACATTTGGTGAAAATCAAAGTAGAGGAATGTACCTCTCTAATGGAGGATATTATTGGAGCGTAAATGACTATCTAGGTATACAAGTAGTAGGCGATGTATATGCAAATGGAAGCTGGTTATTAAGACCTACGAGCACCTATCTAAGTCGATATAAATACAGAGGAAGTCTCAACTTTGGATTAAGTAAAGTGAAAGATGGATTTGACAACGCTACACCCACGCACACTGACTTTAGTGTTACTTGGGCACACAGTACCATTGCAAAAAGAAATGGAAATCTGACTGCCAATGTAGACTTAAAATCAAGCAAATTTACAAAAACCAACGATGCTACCGCTAATCGAACCAATAACAATACAAGTTCCTCGATCACGTATAATAAAGTATTTGGGCGAAGCCCTTTCAGTACAAATATAAGTTTAAGAGAAAGCCAAAATAATTATCAATCTACCGCAAACAATAGTTCAAGTGCTATATACAATGTAACACTTCCTGCGGCTAGTCTTACGATGAATAGGATAAATCCTCTAAAACGAAAAATTGGCGATGGCAACAAATGGTATGAAAAAATATTTATAAACTACCAAGGGAATTTCAATTACAATTTTGATAACGTCCATGCTTTTTACGATTCTACTTCTAAAAGTATGAAAGATTCTACGTTGAAAATTAACGAAGCAAACCTAAACAACTACATACTTCCAGATGGGCTTTGGGCTTCCAATCATGTGGCTTCTATAGGCTCTACGTTCAAATTATTTAAGTATTTCAACTTAAATCCTTCTGCTACTTATTCTGAAAATTGGCATCAGAAAAAATTAATATATATCCGTGCTGGAGATATAACGAAAGTAACGGATACGCTAAACAGTTTTTACAGGACATATTATATGACCACCGCAATCGAAGTAAATACTCGATTTTATGGCAGATTGAATTTTGGAAAAAATAATCTCATTCAAGGTATAAGGCACACCGTCAACCCAAGCGTCAGAATGACCTATTCTCCTGATTTTACAAACACGCCTGGAGGAGGTTTTGTAGAATTGCCAGGCGACACAGACAAAGTAGGAAAACCAATAAAACGTTTCCAACATTTAAGCAATCAAACACCACTTAAACAAGAGTTGCTACATTTCACAGTAAGTAATATGTTGGAAATGAAATTGAAAAATAAAAAAGATACTACAGGCGAAAATCCCACTAAAAAAACAAACCTCTTAGACAATCTATCTTTAGATGGAGGCTATAATTTTGGTGCAGATTCGTTAAAAATGGAAAATGTAACATTAAATGCTCGTACCAAATTACTTAATAAGTTTGACATAAATCTAACCTCCGTATTTGACCCTTATTCCTATCTAGCCGATAGTTCAAAATACATAGGAAACGAAACGGTATTTTATAATCCACGGAAAATAAACACCTATCTTTTAGATTCAAAAGGGAAATTAGCCCAATTGTCTATAATGAATTTAACAATAGGCACGCGCTTTTCTGGAAAACAAAAACCCGCTAAAAAAGATCCTTTATTTGACAATGCACAGATGAAAGCCGATTTAGATTATATCCGAGCAAACCCCGCCATGTATATCGATTTTAATGTACCTTGGAGTATCGTATTAAGCTATACCTACAATTACACACATACAGGACTGTATGACCCTGTCATCAACCAAGCATTGGCTGCTAGTGGCGACTTTAGCCTTACTCCAAAGTGGAAAATTATTTATTCTACAGGATACAACTTTAAAGAGCACGCTATAACCTACTCTAATTTCACCGTTTCTCGAGACCTGCATTGCTGGCAAATGAATATAACGGTATCGCCTTTCGGATCGTTGCGCACGTTCAATTTTATGATTGCTGCAAAATCACAATTGCTGCAAACACTGAAATTGAACAAACGATCGCCCACTTTTATTCAATAAGAAACTATAGAATTTCTATAGTTTATACTACCCTTTTACCAACTCTATTACTGTAATCTCTGGCAGCATTCCTATTCTTCCAGGGAATCCAATAAACCCAAAACCCCTATTTACATATAGATGTTGATTGCCCTCGGTATACAGTCCTCCCCACTGTTTATACATGTACTGAACAGGACTCCACTTTAAAAATTCTGTCTCTATACCAAATTGCATACCATGGGTATGACCCGCAAACATGATGTCTATATCGCTGTACCCTTGCCTTACTTGCGCATCCCAGTGGCTAGGGTCGTGAGAAAGTAGTAGTTTTACAGAGGCGGCATCCGTGTTTTTATACGCTTCATTCATTTTCCCATATTTAGGAAAATTCCCTTTAGCACCCCAGTTTTCAATTCCTATAATAGCGAGTTTATCTCCCCCTCGTTCCAGCATCCGATGTTCATTCATCAATAAATTCCATCCCATTTGCTTGTGTATAGTTTTGAGCGTACGGAGATTTTCTTGTTTTGCTTCTATGGAAGACCACTGTGCATAGTCGCCATAATCATGGTTTCCAAGGACAGAATAAACACCCAATGGCGCTTTTATTTTATCAAAAATAGCACTATAATTTTTCATTTCTGAAGCCTCATTATTGACAAGATCACCCGTAAAAAAAACGACATCAGGTTTTTCTTTCATCGCCATTTCGACACCGCCTTTTACCGCCGTTTTATTATAAAAACTACCCGAATGAATGTCGGATAATTGTACAATTTTTAACCCATGAAATTGGGAAGGCAAATTCTTCAATACAATTTTATGTCTTCTTATTCTATAATCATGCGCTCCAGAAAGGATACCCCAAGTCATCCCTACAAGCGGTACCGTAGCGGCTACTACACCTGCTTTCACCAAAAATTCCGAACGAGAAATGGGATTTTCAACAGAAACTGGTTCGGAGCTAAATAACCCTGAAATTTTCTGTAAACACCATCTTATACCCCGCTGTATATCATCGATAAATAAAAAAAACATAAAAAAGAATTTCGTAAAAAAACTTACCGTCAATACCGAAATAAGAACCAGTCGAATAAGACGGTTCCATTTTTCAAAACTCACAAGAAATGCTGCCATAAAAGTAACAACAGCCAACAGCGTGAGCGACCAATAAAGTACGTGTAAAATTTTCCTAGTATTAGGGGCATAAGCACTCGTCAACGTTTTCACTCCTTGGAAAACATATACATCTACAGAAACGAAGATAAGAATGATAATAGATACAAAAGTAAGGCTGCGCATTTGATTTTATTAGATAGACGTATAAGAATTGCTGATATTTTAAAAACAATAAAATAATAATTTTATTGTTTTTAAATAAACTCAAGTAAATTTACTGAAACTCGCTTACAAATTTCATAAACTTCTTCAAAATCAGCCGCAGTGCCATGGTAAGGATCTGGAACATCGCCTTTTCCTCTTGGATCAAAATCTCTAAACATAAGCACTTTTGCTTTTCCATTTACCTGTTTAGCAAGCTGCACTATATCCCCATAATTATGCTGATCCATTGCCAATATATAATCAAATTCTTGAAAATCAGAGGTAGACAGCTTTCTGCCACTATGCTCTAGCGTTATTCCATGACTTAACGCTACGGCGCTAGATCTTTTATCCGGCGGTGCACCTATATGATAGCCCGCTGTACCACAAGAGTCACACAATATACTGTTTTTTAAACCTTTATTATTCAAATAGGCTACAAAAACACCTTCCGCCAATGGAGATCTACAAATATTTCCTAAACAAACAAACAAAACTCTTTTCATGAACGTAGAACACTAAAATTAGCCGTACAAATTTACTTAAATCGAGGCATAATTTCACTGAAAAATTCAATTAAATAATTTATTTATCATACAAGGTTACTTTTTAAAACAAAAAAGTATTAACTTTAAAGGATATAACAGCACTAAATCGAAGAGGCATGAGCATTGACAATACAGATAAAATTTTTGCCGTTAAAATATCAGCTCTTTTTATAGTTCTTATAATAAGTGTACTAGCAAATAAAACATCTTTGAATTTAAAAAATTCAAATCGAGATAACATAGATATCGGAAATAAAAATTCAATCCAACTTGAGGTGATTAGTATAAAAAACACAAAATCTTCGATGCAGATTAATACTTCGCATTAAATTCAGATTTCTTTACAACACAAAAAAAACACCTTAATAGTCTCTATTAAGGTGTTTTTTTTGTGTTGTAAAGAACGAGAAAGAAAATATATAAAAAAGACCTTAAACAGTGGTTACCTTTTCACTACCAAAAGTAATATATATTCAAATAACACAATTTATTCATAACCTGTTTAATTTCTAGCAAAAGCCTCTTCAGACGGAAGTGGCTTTTGTCTTTTATAGCTATACCGCTGGTTCCTGCTGACTTAGGCAATGAAA
>JAYSUZ010000182.1:0-3686 GCA_043718845.1 Cytophagales bacterium | reverse complement strand
TATGATTCCAAAATTAATGGCACCTATGTATATAAATATGATGGTACAACTTATTTATATACCAATGGAGGGAAATTAGGTACACGAGGAGTAGAGTCTCAACTGCAGTGGACTACTCAGCGCTTAAATATTAAATTGACTCACGCCTTTTATGGGGTAGTGCAAAATGAAGTGGAAGCTTCTATGGTAGAAGGTCAGAAAAATAGTACAATGGGAATTCCTACTCAAAAACTGGCTGGAAATTTTTGGCTAAAACTAAGCTCTAAATTTTATACAAATACCAATGTGTTATGGATAGGGAAACGTTATTCTTATGCCTATACTCCTGTAGGTGATTTTATGCCTTACAAAATTGATCAGGTAGTAATCTGGAATTGGTTTATAGGAGGGAAAAATATTGCTACCAAAGGCTTGAGTATAGACCTTGGTATAAGCAATATTTTAGGTTTAACCCAATTTGTAGCGATGCCTTATGGCGATGGCTTGAATGCACTCCCCTTACAAAGGAGGGAAGTACAATGTCGTATTACGTATGATTTCAAACTAAAGTAAGGCGTTATTTCTGACTAAAACCGGGCCATATCTACCTTAAAGCGCTCTATTAGTACTTGTTCTTCGCCAGAAATTCCGTCGAATGATTCGGATACTTTTTCCATGAAAGTTATACATTTCACTTTTATGGAATCCGTAAAGTCAAGGTCAAAACGATTTGATTCGAGGGTGTCGATAGCGTAGGTATAAGCATCGTCGAGAGAGATGTTGTCCTTTTCTAATTGGGTAAACATCGAAGAAATCCATTCGTTGTCGGTATCAGACAATTCAAATTCTTTCTGAGCAAGTTTTTTGATGACATTTTTTTCTTCTTCTTGTATTGTGCCATCCGCTTTTGCGATAGCGTAGGCAAGGCTGCCCATTGCGATGTGGATATTTTGTAAAGCCATTTTTTTAGTTTTAGTTTTTGTAAAGTTTTTTACTTCATTAGTTTCATTCCTAACAGAATAAAGATAATGCAAATACTGACATTAAGCAAAATATTCAACACTCCGAAGGTATAATTTTCAGTTCGGAAAAGCCCCAATGTATCGTTGCTAAAGGTTGAAAAGGTACTAAAGCCGCCACAAATCCCCGTTATTATAAGCGGTTGTATATAGGTGTTGTAGGGATATTTTAATTCAATAAAGCCCACCGTTAGTCCAAGCAAAAAACTGCTTAACACATTTGCTACAAATGTACCTAAAGGAAAAACGACCATTAAAGGGTTAATCCATGTAGCTACAAAATAGCGGAGTAAGCTACCGGCTCCGCCTCCAATGAAGATTAAGAAGTAATTTTTCATCTACCACTTTATTTTAGCGGCTTCGATTCCTGCTTTGTTTGTAGGGTCTAATGCACGTACATTGGTCCAAGCATCGTCAAACTTCAGTTTGTCTTTTTTATAATAATAAGATCCTAAATAGGAATAAGCCTCTATCAGTTCTTTTTTATTTTTTCCTGTGTCTACTTTTGCCAATTCTATGAATTTTTCATAATAAGGTTTTGCTAATCCTTGTTCCTGATTTGGATCAATAGTCCCTTTAGCTCTGGCTCTATTTAAATAACCAATTGGCAGCTCTGGTTTCAAAATAATTAAATTTGCAAAAGCAGAATCTGCAAGGGTATAATTTTTACAAAGCAAATACGAATAACCCATCGATAAATAATCATTGGCAAGGATTGTATTTTTACTTGCCGCTTTATAAACATCAATTTTTTTCTGATAGGCACTGGCTGCTTTATCGAATTTTTTGGCAGAATACCATATCGAAGCAATTTCGTCATAAAGTTCTTTTTTAGTACTATCCTTCGATAGCGCCGTAGTCAGATAGGTTACAGCGAGTGAATCTTGGCCATTTTTAGCTAAAATTTTTCCATAGTATTCGTAATCTTGTGGAATTATCTTTTTGGCTTCTGTGCGTTTCCAGAAAATATCCATATTCTGTTGTGCCAATTTATACTCTTTTGTTTCAAACTGCGAGTAACCGATAAGGCGATAGAGTACAGGGTTTTTGAAATCCTTTTTCGAAAGGTCATTAAGGATAAGTAAGGAATTTGTATAGTCTTCATTTAAGTATAAAAAGGACGCATAACGAAAATCGGTCGCATCACTTTTGTCTCTTATGGAAAGGTATTTTTGATAATTACCAATTGCTTTTTCGAATTTTCTACTCTTGTAATAGAGTTCGGCCAAATCTTTATAAATAGGTGCAAACAAGCTGTCTTGAACTAATCCATCTTTAAAGGTTTGAATAGCGAGTTCATAATTTTTAACTTTAGAATAAAGCTTGCCTATTTTCCAAAGCGGAACGGGTGAATTTTTTTCCAATGCTAAAGAAGCCTTGTATTGTTCTATCGCTTTCGAACCACCCTCCGAAGACGTACCTATGTATACATCTCCTAAAATTAATTTAGCCCAACTATTTTTTGGATCTACTTCAACACCTTTTGTAGCGTATTCGAGTGCTGTTTTTCCATCTATTTTTTCTATACTCATATAATACTCCGCAATAGAAGCATAGATACGGCCATCTTTTTTGGCCATTGAAAGCGCTTTATCGAAATTGGCTTTACCTTCTACTGGATTTTTTTCCATCGAAATTTTTCCTAACCCCACATAATTCAACGGATGATTTTCGTTAAGACTTACCCCTTGCATAAACCAATACCGAGCCGAATCGGGCTGCTCATTTTTCAAATAGGTATCTCCTAGATAATAATAATTTTCTGCATTTTTGGGCTCTGTTTTGAGTAAGACCATTAAGCAAATTTTAGCTTTTTGAAATTGTTCGCGCTCTGAAAATCGTATGGCTTCTTTCAACGATTGAGACTTTACGGTTTGAAATAGTAAAAGAGATACTACTACTAATTTTAGGACTTTCATTTTAGTTTATCTAAATTTTTTTAAAGGTACTTTATTATTTGTAAGACAGTGTTAAGGAATTATTATCATTCGCTGAGAAGAATTTCTCGGGTAGGTAATTTATAGGGTAATAGCCCTGATTTCAATACAATTCGTTGTGCCCTTTCGCTAACCATAAAATTTGTAAAACCTGATCCTAGATTTGCACTGCCGTCCAGATTGATAATATAGACAGGGCGAATAAACGGATACGCTTTATTGGCAAGTGCATCCAGGGTAGGTTGTGCCACCAACGTGTTTCCTATCGAATCGGTGTATTTAATGCTTAACAGTGTTACGTTGTCCAATCTTGTTTTTACATTAGGATCTTCTACGTCACATACCAATCCCATGCCAATAATTCCAATAGCAGTAGGGTTTGTTGTAATGTATTCGATTACAGCACTATCAGAACCGGCTCCAACTATATTGGAGATTTTATCGGCTAACTTAAATTTTTGTTGGAGAAATGCAAGGGTAGAGGAATTGCTTTTGTCACAAACGATTTTTGTATTTATTTTTCCAGAAAGGATGTCTTTTAGTTCGTTTGTTGAAACTACTTTTAATAGATTTTTTTTTGAAACAATACAGACTAATCCATCAAAAGCGATTTGGTTTATTTTAGGAAAAAGCCCTCTATTGCGCACTACGTTTTCTTCTTTTTCGGTCAACGGCCTTCCTGCAATAACGACATCTGTTTTCCCTTCCAATAAATTAGAAATAGCTTGCTCCTGGGCTATATATTCTAGCG
>JAYSUZ010000181.1:0-1661 GCA_043718845.1 Cytophagales bacterium | reverse complement strand
ACTGGATGCCAGAGATATTTGACGATTTTTTCAAGCAGTTTGGCAAAAATGCAACCGATTTCTATGAATTAGAACGACTTGACCCTTCCTATCGTGTTTATTTTGGACAAGATGATTTCGTGGATATTCCGGCTTCCTTAGACGGCGTTTTTCAACTATTTGAAAAAATAGAAAAAGGAAGCAGTAAAGGACTAGCAAAATTCCTAGAAGAAGCCAAATACAAATACGAAGTAGGGATGGGTGAATTTGTAAACAAACCTAGTCTTTCCATTTTCGAATTTGTCGATTTGCGTATACTCAAATCGCTCTTCAAAATGCAATTACTTACTTCTATCACAAATCATATAAAGCAATTCACTTCTAATAAAAAGCTACTTTCGCTACTCGAATTTCCAGTTCTATTCTTAGGTGCGAAACCTCAAGACACGCCAGCCTTGTATAGTATGATGAATTATTCAGACATTGTACTCGGTACTTGGTACCCTAAGGGAGGAATGTACTCTGTAGTAAAAGCAATGGTAAAAGTAGCGGAAGAGCAAGGTGTAAAATTTCTTGTAAATGAAAATGTAGAGAAAATAAATGTAAAAAATGGAGTAGCCGTTTCCGTTACTTCTAATGGCAAAGAAATAGCAATGGATATTGTAGTAGGCGCTGCGGATTATGCACACGTAGAGCAGCAACTACTCGACAAAGAATATAGACGTTATAGTCCCAACTATTGGAATACTCGAAAATTAGCACCTTCGTGTTTACTTTATTATATAGGCCTAGATAAAAAAATGGAAAATATTTTGCATCATACTTTATTCTTTGATGCAGATTTCGAAAAACATGCTTCCGAAATATACGATACCCCAATGTGGCCTTCCGACCCATTATTGTATACTTCTTGCCCATCTCAAAACGACCCATCACTTGCTCCTCCTGGTAAAGATGTACTATTTGTGCTTATTCCTGTAGCTGTAGACTTAGTAGACACTCCCGAAATTAGAGAACGCTACCTCGAAATGGCAATGGATAGAATTGAAAAGCGCCTTGGTCAGTCTATACGCAAACATATCGTAGTAAAAGAAAGTTATGCTTATACCGATTTTATAAAGGACTACAATTCGTTAAAAGGTAATGCTTATGGATTGGCAAATACTTTATTCCAAACGGCATTCTTAAAACCTTCTATGAAAAGTAAGAAGGTAAACAATCTCTATTATACAGGCCAGCTCACCGTACCAGGGCCAGGTGTACCGCCTTGCCTAATTTCGGGTCAGGTCGTAGCTAATCTTATCGAAAAAGAATTAAAATAAACTCTATTCGTTCAAATGAAACAACTGTTCGACGACGTATCTTTTAAATGTAGTAAACTAATTACGAATTGCTATAGCACTTCTTTTTCTTTAGGAACCTATTTCCTTGGAAAAGAATTCAGAATGCCAATCTACTCCATCTATGGATTTGTAAGGTTTGCAGATGAAATTGTAGACACCTTTCACGACTTCAATAAACTTGAACTTCTCGATCGTTTTATTAAAGAAACTTACTTAGCACTGGATGAAAAAATAAGTTTAAATCCTGTTTTGAATAGCTTCCAAATTACGGTAAATAAATACGAAATAGATCGTTCGTTAATCGATACTTTTTTAAAAAGTATGCGTATGGATTTGGAC
>JAYSUZ010000019.1:0-2210 GCA_043718845.1 Cytophagales bacterium | reverse complement strand
TCGATGGGGTATGTGACAAAGTTAACACGAAAAGTTGATTTTAAAAAATACTTCAACACGCTAATAATCAATAGCGTGAAATTTAGGCTGAATTACTGGTAATCATCAGAAGGAGAAAAAAATCGCAAAGGTCGTAGACTTCTGTTTCGGACTGTCCTACCCCAACGGTTTCTATAAAAATATACTCAAAACCAGCGGCTTCGCAGAGGAGGATTGTTTCGTATGTTTTTGCTGCTACCCCGCCCAATTTAGAAGAGCTCGGAGATGGGCGAATAAAAGCACGTTCGTTTACAGCCAGCGTATGCATTCTAGTTTTATCGCCCAAGATACTTCCTCCGCTTATTTTACTAGAGGGGTCAATAGCGAGTACCGCTACTTTTTTGCCTAGCGTTGTGAAATAGTTGCCAATAGTCTCAATAAAAGTACTTTTTCCAGCCCCAGGGATGCCACTTATTCCAATTCGATAAGAATTTCCGGTATACGGAAAAATACTATCAATGAGTGCGCTAGCAAGAGGCTCGTCTTCGTATAGACTGCTTTCTATAAGCGTTATAGCCTTTCCTAGCAATGCTCGATCACCTTTCAGTAGACCCGTTTTATAGTCGATGGAGGAGTGTTTTTTTGTATTCATTTGCATTGAAATATAAATAAATTTTTTGATTCAATAGAATTTTCGTACATTTGTATCGGCAAGCCGGTACGACTAGCTCCTGTCACTCCCCCAGGTTCGGAAGGAAGCAAGGGTAAACGGTTGTAGCGGTGCGATACTTGGTTTGCCATTTTTATTTTTTTGATTAGATAGATTATTCCCTTATTTATAATTTCGTAATTTAAATTTAGTACATTTCTTATTAAGAGCGTTAGTTGAGATGGTTCGGCTAAAATTCTAGCGATATAGTTAAGCACATAGCAAAATGCTACGGAAAATAGGGATTTAACTTTTGCTATATAAAACAAGGAAGAACTGTTTGAGGGGAGTGTCTCATGAGCAGTTCTGAAAGAACGGGAGGGTGGGATTTCCTTTGCTTGAATATATCGGCCGCAAACATAATTGTATAAGGATGGTATTTATTTGGAGTGAACCCCTACGTTTATGGGAATTAAAGAGTATTAGTCTATCTCTTTTTTTAGGTTTTCAATATCATCCAAATCCTTATGTCTAGCCGAAAGTAACTTATTTACAATCAAATCATTTAAATGTAATACAGGGATAGAAAGATTGTTTTCCGTTTCGTATCGAGCTATTCTTGGATAACATTCCATAAAGTTAAGTCCATGCATTTTATTTAATATATCAATTCTAAAAGGAGGTTGACCTAGAAAAAAGACATCTGTTGCTTCGAAATTTTTTTCTTGGAGAACAGAAACATCGTACCCAAATTCGTCAATAGCTTTTATTATTTTTTGACCATTATCATTTGTAGGGTTCATCCAAATGTCCATATCACCTGTTGGACGGCTATACCCATGAATATTAACGGCCATCTCTCCAATAAGAATGTATTCTACTTCATTTTTTTCTAGCAGTTCTAGAAACTCTAGAAATAATGGTTCAAAAATATCCATTGAGCTTAAATTTATTTAAGCGAGAATAAAAATCAACTAAAGGTTCTCCTTCTAAAGCGGAGAATACTAGAATTTCTTTTTTCTTTTTTGATTTTTTCTGGTACAGATCAATAGCCGTGTCGTATGACTGCCCATAAGCTCTTTTTCTGAGCAATTGCATATATTTCAGCCTTTCAGGGACAGTCAAATTTCTTGAATAGCGCAAAAAATCATCTCCTTGATTTTCAATTGTACCGAAAGTGATTTGCTTTTTCATGCTTTTAATCGATTTTCTCTACTAAAAATATATAAAATTTAGTGTTTTTACAACCTTTTTTACTTTTGGTTTATTTTATTCTTAAATAAGCTATTTTTTGCGGTTACTAAATGTAAATAAAGTTATCAAAAAAATAGTATTAACTTGTGCTATAATAAACAAGAAAGAGCTGTTTGAGGGGAGTGGTGTCTCATGAAAAGTTCAAGGCCCCCTTGCTGGCAAGCGTAAGCTTGTGTCTTTTTTTAATTCAAGCGTAAGCTATAAGGACATTCGCACAAATGGGCTAGACTAATTAATAACTAAATTAAACGTTTTATTCACCTGCTTTCCATTACAAGTAAGGACTAAATCAATTGGAATTATATCTCCACTGATAACACTACTCCCA
>JAYSUZ010000180.1:0-8236 GCA_043718845.1 Cytophagales bacterium | reverse complement strand
AATAGGGCACCATTTCGTCTTTGTCGCTTTTAACATACAAGTTCATAATGTCCGAGGGTAATCTTCTGTATTCAGGAGAAGCTTGAACAAAGACTTTAAAGAAACGATTGAATTTAATAAATCCTATATCATACGTACTCCCCACCATTAGAGAGAGGTTCTCCATTGCTTTATGAATGGATACTCCTTTTTGCATGGCTTGTTGGTTATCAATTTCCAATTCATACTGAGGATAGTCTGTTCTGTAGAACGTAAATAACGACTTCAACTCTTTTCTTTTTTCGAGCTCAATCATAAATTTATCTGTCACCTCTCCTAGTCGCTTGTAATCGACAGTATTATTTTTATCCAATAATTGTAAAGCTAAACCACCTGCCGCACCATAACCAGGAACCGCTGGGGGATCAAAGAACTCTATTGCTGCACCAGGTATTTCTTTAACTTTTTCTTCCAACTCTTCAATAATTTCTTTTGCAGTATGATGACGCTCGTTCCAAGGTTTTAAATTAATCAAGCAGGTTCCTGAGTTAGACCCTCTCCCTTGTGTTAATACTTCATACCCAGCGAGCGAAGAAACCGATTCTATACCATCAATTTCTTTCGCGTAGTCTTGTAACTGGCGACTAACGGCATACGTTCTTTCTAAAGTTGACCCCGAAGGAGTCTGAATAATGGCATAAATCATTCCTTGATCTTCCGTTGGCACAAAGCCAGAAGGAAGATTTTTAGATAATCCAAAAATTCCCAAACAGAATACTATTAAAATACCAAAGGTAATTACTCTTCTATTTACAATTAACCTCAACAGTTTAACGTATTTTCCAGTAAGCCTTTCAAACCCTCTATTGAAACTATCAAGAAATCTATTTAAAATTGTTTTCTTTCTTGGCTGTCCATGCGTATCTTTTAATATTATAGCACATAAAACAGGTGTAAGTGTAAGTGCAACAATTCCAGATATTACAATTGAAGAAGCCATTGTAATAGAAAACTGTCGATAAAACATCCCTACAGGACCTGACATAAAAGCAACAGGAACAAATACTGAAGTCATTAATAACGTAATGGCAATGATTGCTCCACTGATTTCGCCCATCACTTTTTTAACGGCATTGAAAGGCGATATATGTTCTTCGTCCATTTTAGCATGCACTGCTTCAACGACTACGATTGCATCATCCACTACAATACCGATTGCAAGTACAAGTGCAAATAATGTGATAAGATTTACAGTAAGACCAAACGCTTGCATTACAAAGAAAGCACCTATCAATGATACTGGTACTGCTAAGGTTGGAATAAGGGTAGAGCGCCAATCTCCAAGAAAGATAAATACTACTAATGCTACTAGAATGAATGCATCCCTTAACGTATGAATTACTTCATCAATAGAGGCATCAAGAAAACTGGAAACATCATAACTAATTTCATATTCCATACCAGGTGGGAAATCCTTTTTTAACTCTTCTAGCTTTGCTTTTACTCTATCAATAGTCTCAATGGCATTACTACCATAATTTTGATTCAGCATAATAGCAGCCGATGGAAACTCATCTTTGTTTGAATATATATCGTAATACTCACTTCCAAGTTCCACTTCTGCTAAATCTTTTAAGCGTAAAACTTCTCCATTTGGATTGGCTTTAATAATAACATTTTTATATTCTTCTACTTCACTAAACCTTCCCTTATAGGTCAAAACGTATTCTATAGATTGAGATCGTTTACTATCTGCTCTACCCAATCTTCCCGGAGAACCAATAATACTTTGCTCATCCAGCGCCTTCATTACTTCTTCAGAGCTGATATTGTAAGCACGCATACGGTCAGGATTTAACCATACACGCATAGCGTACTGTCTACTTCCAAGAATTCTACCTAATCCGATACCATTTATCCTTTGCAGTTCTGGTAGCATATTAATGTATGCATAATTGAAAACATGTTTCATGTCTGCATCGCTTGTATCCTTGCTATACAAGTTGACATACATAAGCATACTCGGAAGTAAACGTTGCACTACTATACCTTCTAATTGCACAAGTGCAGGTAGTCGCATTTTTACTTGCTCAATTCTATTTTGCACATTTACGAGTGCTGCATTGGGATCTTCTCCCAAATTAAATACAATTTGTATATTGGCTTCCCCAGAGCTTGCAGCAGTTGAAAACATATACTTCATTCCTGGAACACCATTAATAGATTGCTCAAGAGGGATAAGCACTGCGTCAACTAATACTTTTGCACTAGCTCCAGGATAAGATGCATTTACAACAACCATCGGAGGTGCTATATCTGGAAACTGCGACTTTGGCAACGTATTAATCGATAGTATACCAATGAAGACAATGACAATAGAGAGTACTATTGCGAGAACAGGTTTACGAAGAAGTTTTGTGAACATTTTTCTTTAGTTAATAATTTGTATTATTCAGATGGGACAATCAAGTGTGAAATTACTTTTTCAGGGTCTTGAAATTCATAACTTATTTTATCATTTTCTTTCACTATTCTCAAACCTTCTAAAAGAATTTTATCGTCTGCCTTTAAGCCATCTTTGATTACATATAGGTCTTGTAACTCCGCTGCTATCGTAATTTTTCTTGATTTCAGAATACTGTCTTTATCCAATACATAAACATATTTTTTATCCAAAATTTCAAAGGTTGTCTTCTGAGGAATAATCAATGCATTTTTAAGCGGCACTGCAACGATTATATTTCCTGTTTCACCGTGTCTTAATAATCCTTCAGGATTTGGAAACGTAGCCCTAAAAGCGATGTTTCCTGTTTCATTATTAAAATCTGCTTCGATGGTTTTAAAAAATCCGCTGTGCTCAAACAATTGATGATTGGCCATCATTAATTCTACTTTTATAGGATTTTGTTTTTTTTCATGGCTCTTATAATCCAAGTATTCAGCCTCTGGAACATTGAAATAAACCCACATTTCACTATTGTCGGAAAGGGTACTAAGTAAATCACCTTCATTTACAAGGCTTCCAAGTCGCACCTGAAGCCGATCCATGATTCCATTAAAAGGTGCTCTTATTTTAGTAAACCCTAAATGCACTTGTGCTAATTCTAATTCTGCCTTTGCCTTATCAAATTTTGCCTTTGTCATTGCCAATTCGTTTTTTGAAACTACTTGGCTATCCGCAAGGGAACGTGTACTTTCATAGGCAATTTCAGCAAAATTAGCTTCGGCTTGTGCCTTCTGCAATTCAGCTTGATAAATCATGGGCATGATTTGAAACATCAGCTCTCCCTTTTTCACATATTGACCTTCATCAACAAATGTTTTCTGTAAGTACCCTCTTTCCATAGCTCGCAACTCAATGTGGCTGATAGAATGAATTTGACATACATATTCGCGAGTAGCTAAAGTGTCCTTAAGGATTGGGCTCGTAACTAAAAATTTTGTGCCTTCCTTTTTCTCATGGTTATTAGACGTGCAACTACTTGCAAGTACTAAGACCAAAAAACTAATTAAGATACTATTGTGTTTACTTTTCATAGGTATAAATTCTCTTTTATATTTATAATAATTATTCATTTTATAATCGCCCAATAAATTATATCTGTTAGCATTTTATTTATGTAAATATTGTAAATAATACTGTAGTAATTCTGTAGAAAATTCATGATTTAAATTTTAAATAAAACTCTTATATTCCTTGATTATAAAGGGATATAAGAGTTTTATATTTATTATAAAGCAGTACTAGAACAAATCTAGTTTTCTTGAATACTAATCCCTCATTCAACACTTAAAACTGTTGCACTATATAAAAATACAAGGGCATCCCAATCGTAATATTTATAGGAAATGTAACAGCAAGCGCCATCGGCAAAAATAATCCAGAATTTGCATTTGGAACCGTAATTTTCATTGCTGCGGGTACAGCAATATAAGAAGCACTTGCAGCGAGTACTGCGAATATAAAACGATTTGTAATATCCGATGTAACCATAGAGCTTAAAATTGCGACCATGCTTCCATTAAATAAAGGGATTATGATTGCAAATAAGAGAGGGAATAAACCAAAAGAAAAGAAAGATTTTAATTTTTTTCCACTTGTTATTCCCATGTCTAATAAGAATATTGCTAAGAACCCTTTAAACAAATCGTTTGTGAAAGGCTTGATTCCCTCTGCTTGTTTTGTACTCGCTAAGAATCCTATCACTAAACTTCCTAATATTAATAGAACACTTCCATTGGTGAAAGAATGTTTTATAACAGAGCCTTTATTGATGGTAGTTTTTTCTTCTTTATTGTATATTGAAATTAACAACAATCCAATAATAATTGCAGGAGATTCCATCAACGCCATAATAGCAACCATATGTCCATGTAAGGACAATTGTTGACTTTCAAGAAAAGAAACAGCGGTAACAAACGTTACAGCACTAACAGAACCATAAGCAGCAGCAATGGCGCCAGAATCAACTACACTCAATTTTCGACGTAGTATAAAATAGGTATATATGGGTATTATAAGCGCTATGCTTATTCCGAATAACATAGCCCATAAAATTTCACTTGTGAACGCTTCTTTTGATAATTCTTGACCACCTTTAAAGCCAATACAAAACAATAAGTATAAAGAGATAAATTTCGAAGATCCTGGTGGAATTTCTAAATCACTTTTTAAATATACAGCTATGACCCCTAGAATAAAGAAAAGTAATGCGGGATTTGTTAAGTTTTCGAGTAATAGATTTAAATTCATTTTAATTTAATTAAAGGGTTATTTTTTAGAAATATTATAAGGACATTAATTGCAGCAGATAGTTTCACTCTTTGTTATCATTGGGAAGCAAATGTCTCTTCTTTTTATTTATTTCAAAGGGCTTATATGAAATTTTGTTGTTCAATTTTTCTAATAATTTTTTCATGGTAGAATTTTTTAAGTTTAGTTATTCAACGAATAAAAGCTCTCCTGTTCTGAGCGTATAAAAGGCGCCCACAATTTTAATTTGGCCGTTACTTTCCATTTCTTTCAAAATTGGACTTCCTTCTCTTATTTTTTTAATGGTATTTCTAACATTATTTTGAGCCACATGTTTTACATAAGGTTCATTGGTAGATTTTTTTTCACCGTCAAAGTCTTTGCTCATTTCAACAGCAGGTTTTATGTTGGATAACATAGAAGTGATGTTCCCTAATTTTACATCGTCAATGGCTCCTTTTACAGCACCGCAATGTTGATGTGCCATTACTAATATTATTTTGGCACCTGAGACTTTACACGCAAACTCCATGCTTCCTAATAAATCGACATTTACAAAATTGCCTGCAACGCGGCCTACAAATAAATCTCCTAAGCCTTGATCAAAAACATCTTCTACCGGCACTCGACTGTCTAAGCAGCTTAACACAACAGCTTTTGGAAATTGGCCCCCAGTAACAGCTTCTCTAACTTCTTTTGTATGGATTCTTTGTGTTAAATTCCCATTTTTAAAACGAATATTTCCTGCTTTCAAATCTTCAAGCACTTGATCTGGAGTTAGTTTTGATTGTTCTTCTGCAGTCATCACATGTTTTGAAGTAGAAACGGTTAAAACGGAATCTTTTTTAATTACTTCTTGCTTTGTTTCAGATTGGCATGCATAAAGCAATGGGATTGAACAGAATAGAAGGGCAGATTTTAAATTCATTGTTTTCATTTTTTATTTTTGCTTGATTTGACGATTCAAAATTGGGCAAATTCAAGTATATATTTTTATTTATGTTTGCAATAGAATCCATAAACTTTTTTTATGGATTAGTTTCAAGATTGC
Source organism: Cytophagales bacterium (assembly GCA_043718845.1). Classification (GTDB taxonomy): domain Bacteria; phylum Bacteroidota; class Bacteroidia; order Cytophagales; family Cytophagaceae; genus JANYCO01. Next base: position 2,453 of record JAYSUZ010000180.1, on the reverse strand, counting down.
AATGAAAGGAAGGATTGACAAATATAAGTTTTTGAAATAGAACGTTTTATTGATCGAAAAAGCAGGCAGACGAAAAAGTAATCATAGGATATTACTTTTGGCAAATCACTATTAAAAAAGTTTTTTAGTAAGGGGAATGGGAAATTATTTTGTCGCTCTTTCTAAACGATCATTTATGGAATTGCCTAGACCAATGTTTGGGAATCGCTCTGCAATAATAATATCTAGCCCTGCCTTGTCAAGTCGATGCATGGCATCGTATAAATTGGATGCGGCTTCATTCAAATCCCCTGTTTTGGAGAGTACTTCTGTTTGAATAATTCTTTCGTCAATGAAAGATTCTTTAAATACTAAAACGCCAATTTTTTTATTTTCAAAATTTTGTAATACGGCTTTTATAGTATCTACTAATATAATTGAAGTAGTTGGTGCATAATGTTTCGCAAGCATTCCCGGTGCAATTGGCGCAGATTCGTTATGAATTTGAATCGTTACCTTTCCTACAATATTTTCAATTTCTTCTATTGAAATTGAACCATGTCTATAAAGCATTGGTCTTCCATTGATGAAACCAATAATCGTTGATTCAATACCTTTACTGCAATCTCCCCCATCTAAAATTATGGGGAGGTTTTCTTTGAAATAATCATCCACATGGGCCGCTTTTGTTGGACTAATAGAACCGAAAGGATTGGCACTTGGAGCAGCAAGGGGAAAAGATAGTTTATTCAATAGCCTTAATGTCAGGGGATGATTCGGCATCCTTACTGCAACGGTATCCTTTCCTCCTGTTACTAAATCTGGAATGATTGGTTGTCTATCAAATATAAGTGTTAACGATCCTGGCCAAAATTCTTTTGCTAGTTTTAGTGCTATAGGAGGAATGTCCTTAGCTACTTCAGCTAAATAATCTATTGATTTAATATGAACAATTAATGGATTATAATAGGGTCTTTTTTTAAGGCCAAATATTTTTTTTAATGCAATTTCATTATAAGCATTGCCAGCTAAACCATAAACGGTTTCAGTAGGGATAGCCACTATTTCATTATTGTTTAATGCAGCGATTGCTTTTTCTAAATCAGTTGTTATCAAGGTCACATTTTTAGGTAGTACAAATATCGCAATAGATTGGATCTAATGTTAATTTTTTATAAGGAAATAAATTTTCTTTATCATAAAAAAATTTAATGCCTCTCTTAATTAACGATTAATAAATAATAAATTTTACTAAATATCTTTTTTTCAGCAACTTATAAATTTTATTCCATCTATACAGAATCCTAAGCTTTATTTTATAGGCAAAAGGAGGTTTTCCAACTTTTTAATATGAATAGTAAACTATCTTAGAGTATCCCTTTAGCTAATATTTTTTATATTTGTTACTTATTACATAAAAATATTTTATGAACTATACTTTAAATCAATTACAAATATTTTTGAAAGTGGTTAAAACGCAAAGTATAACCAAAGCTTCCGTGGAACTTCATTTAACTCAACCAGCAGTTTCAATCCAACTCAAAAATTTTCAAGCCCAATTTGATATACCATTAACAGAAGTAGTAGGAAGGAGAATTTACATTACTGATTTTGGTAATGTAATTGCCGAAGCGGCTGAAAATATTTTAAACCAAGTTTATGCCATCAACTATAAAACAATGGCCTATAAAGGGCAGTTGTCTGGGAGATTAAAAATTTCAATAGTTTCAACGGGTACATATGTAATGCCTTTTTTTCTCTCAGATTTTCTAAAAGAACACAGTGGCATCGAATTATTAATGGACGTGACGAATAAAAAAGGCGTAATAGAAAGTTTGGAAAATAATGAAGTGGACTTTTCCTTGGTTTCTATTTTACCTACGGCATTGAATATTGAAAAATTAGATCTACTACAGAATAAATTATATTTAGTTGGGAATACAGAGAAAAGATTTAGTAAATCTTTGAATACAAAAGAGATTTTTAAAGAGCTCCCATTAATATACAGAGAAAAAGGTTCTGGGACTAGACAAACCATGGAGAATTTTTTTGAAAGAAATAATCTTTCTGTGGTAAAAAAAATGGAGCTCACTTCTAATGAAGCAGTAAAGCAAGCCTTACTTGCTGGTTTGGGTTACTCGATAATGCCTTTAATAGGAATAAAAACAGAATTATTTAACAACGAATTGCAAATAATCCCTGTAAAAGGATTACCAATTAAAACGGTGTGGAGTTTAATTTGGCTTAAAGGAAAAAAACATTCTCCTCTTTCTTCTGCATTATTGAATTATATCAAAAAAGAAAAAGGAGCAATAGTAAAAGATAAATTTAATTGGTATGAGCAGTATTGAGTAGCTATTTTGACAACTCAGCCATCCGATGGCGCGTGGCTCTTGCCACGTGACTAATTATTCTATAAGCCTCCGGCTTATGAGGTTTTACATTACAAAATAATTATTTACCTTTGAATTTAA
>JAYSUZ010000179.1:0-1666 GCA_043718845.1 Cytophagales bacterium | reverse complement strand
TTAACATAAGGATTGGTATAATTGAAATGAAATTTACCAAGAGGAAGACATTCTGTTTCCCATACCGGTCTATCAGTTTACCCGATATTGGACCTGTAAGAAAGGCTGCTAATCCACCCAAGAAAAATAAAAAACTTATGTCTGCACCAGTAAAGGAATAATTCAGATTGAGGTAGGTAGCTAAGAATGGCAAAATAGTATAGCCCCCCGCTAGGGTTAATAAACTCATGAAGAGTATTGGCCAAATAAAATTTTGGTCGTTAAAAATAGTGGATAGTTTTATAGACTTATTTGCCGCACCATTTTCCAAGTGTTTATTTATGGGAGGTATGAAAAGGTATATTGTTAATAATAATACCAACGCTAAAATGCCTAATAACCAAAATGGGGCATTCCATCCCCAATGATTAGCGATGTAATTGCCTGCAGGAACGCCTAAGATCGTTGCTGCTCCATTTGCTGCTAAAATATAACTGGTAGCGCGTCCTAATCGAGTAGATGAAATAGAGTCGCCAAGTATTGTCATTATGAGCGAGGTTACAATTCCTCCAAAAGCGCCCGTAAATATTCTGGCCATTAATAAAACAGTATAATCGGTGGATAGTGCACATAAAAAAGGACCAATACTGAAACCTAAATAGACAAATAGAAGTGCTTTTTTTCGATCAAAGCGATCGATGTAGAACGAACTTATAAAACTAAATATGGAAGCACTAAAAGTATAACAAGAAATAAGATACCCAAATTGCTTAGGCTCTATTTTTAGCTCCTCAATTAGTTGAGGGCCAAGTGGCATAAGTAACATGTAGTCCAGCAAGAAGGAAAACTGGATTGCAGCTAATACTGCTATTAGCACTATCTTTTTAAGCCTAGTCTTTGTGTAGCTATTATCAGTTAAATTATCTAAGATTATAGACATGCTGCGTATCGTTTTCTTTGTAAGTTATACTTTACCTAATAGTTTATTTTGCACATCAATTAACTGTTGCTGTGCAGTCATTTCTTCTAACTTTGTTTCTAAAATGTTTTTCATATTTAACATTTCAGTATTTGATTGCAAAAGTTTTTTTCGTTGTGTTCTCATCTTTAGTGCTATGGCATAAAATACTATTGCTAATATTAATAATGCAATAGTTATAATAGAAAAAATTATGAGATTTCTATTGAATTTACGTATTGTGATGCGGTTTTCTTTTTCTACGGTTGCTATTTTTTTAAGTACATTGCTATAGTTAGAGTCTTTTTCTGAAATGATATTTTTTAGGTTTAAAATTAAGAAATTTGTTCGTTCTTGTGATTTATTGAACGCAACAGTATTTTCAAGTACGATAGCTTCCATTCGTAAGACTTGGTTTTCCAAGTCTTTCCGTTGTCTTTGACTTAAATTTTTCTCGGTTTTAAGTCTATCGGTAATCGTGATAATCTCTTCGCGTATTTTTTTATTGTTACCTTCTACTCGTATTTGTTCGGCTTTTATTTGAATCGTGACAGCTTCTATACCTCCCTTGTATTGTTGGTAAGTTAGTTTTTGTCTTAGGACTTCTTTAGAAAGAGAATCTGAAGTTTGTTGGATTAGCTTTTCTTCGTTCGCTTCAGTATCTTTTTTTACAGTAAGTCTCGTTGTTTTGATGGACGATAGTTCATATATTTTTTTAATGGAATTGAA
>JAYSUZ010000178.1:0-3711 GCA_043718845.1 Cytophagales bacterium | reverse complement strand
TACAATGGCATTTTCTTCCCCATATTTTTTATAGGCATACCGCAATCCTTCTTCTAATTTCTCCCCCGTCATGCGGTAAATATCTTTGTAGCCTTTTGTTATAAACTCAAAACTAAACGATTTTTCCATAAGTTTTCCGCGCAGCATGGTAGCGTTGCGCAAGATGCCCGACTCTGTTTCCTGGCGCACTACTTCGGTCAATTCGCATTCGTATAAATTGGCGAAAAATCTGCGTTTCAAATACTCGCCTTCCAGCGCAGGACTTATGTCCAACTTCACGGGAGGCAACTGCGCGGTATCGCCTACCAAAATAAGTTTGTTTGATTTTTTTTCAAAAACATAATCCATCAAATCCGACAAAATTCCTTGTGACGAATTTTCCGATTGGTCCGAAATCATGGACGCCTCGTCTACTATAAAGTAGGTGTTGGATAACGTATTTTTTTTTCTTCGAAAAGACAATCCACCATTTCCATCCGATTTTTCTTGCTGATAAATTTGTCGGTGCATGGTAGAAGCGTATTTGCCCGAATAGTTGGCCATTACTTTGGCGGCTCTTCCTGTTGGAGCCATCAATATGCAGGTATGTCCCAACGAATCGAGTGTATGCACTAATGCGCTTAAAAGCGTAGTTTTTCCTGTACCTGCATACCCCCGAAGAAGAAACACTGGACGTGCCGACTCTTTGTCGTTTATAAATTTATCCAACAAACGAAATGCTTTTTCCTGCCCTGGTGTAGGACTGAAAGAAAATTTCTTGCGTATGAGTTCTGATGGCGACAAATGAGTTGTATTTAGTCTAATTTTGTACGAAGTTAATTGTTAATTTTAATTGTTAATGGTAAATTGTTATTAATAGGAAGCGCTAATCGTACTCTTGTATGGTTACGGTTATTTTGAAAGTATGACACAGAAAGAAGAAGTAGTTCATTTATATGGTAATCGAGTGCGCGTTAGAGTATGTGGTATTAGTGTGCAGGACGATGCCATTTTACTCGTACACCATGAAGGCGTGGGGGAAAAAGGACGTTTATGGGCGCCTCCTGGAGGTGGGGTGATTTTTGGGGAGTCTACAGAAGAAGCGTTACGCCGTGAATACAAGGAAGAAACAGGGTTGGAAGTGGAGGTGAAGGAGTTTCTTTTTGTAAACGAATACTTCGCTGCGCCACTACATGCCATCGAATTGTTTTTTAGGGTTGAAATAATTGGCGGTATGTTGGCAAAAGGTACCGATCCTGAAATGAGTGCCGACAATCAACTGATTCAGGAACTCCGTTATTGGCGTTTTGAGGAAATAGCAGGGCAAGATTCTTTGTTTTTTCATAGTATTTTAAGGAATAGTAAAAATGTAGAGGAATTGTTAGCGCTAAAAGGCTACTTTACTAATTTTCAACAGTGAGTCTGTGGATAAAAAACCGCTATTTTTAAGGATTTAATGAATTTATGCAATTATTATTTGCTAATTTTGTGAAAATGAACGTTATTGACTTAAAATTATTATAGTTTAAGTCAATATAGCACTAAAGTATACCTTTAAAAGATGTGGATAAGCTGTGAATAGCCTGTTCATTTCCTGTTAATATGTCAGAGAAACTTCACTATAGATTAAATAAACGCATCAAAGACGATACTTTTGATGTCGAAAAACTAGCCCAGTACAACCTGTTTTTACAAATAAGCAACAGCTTGTTTCGAATATGTATTACGGATACCGAAAAAAACCGTTGCTTGTTGTTGGAAGATTATAAACTAGATGCAATAAATTTTCCAGAGCAATTAATCACACAAATCGAACTTATCTACGACGACCACCATGTACTAAAAGCAGGTTTTTGGAAGTCGATTAAACTTGCCATCAAAGGCATGAATTTTTCGTTGATCCCAAATTCGCTGTTCGATAAAAATTATTTGAAAGAATACCTTTCGCTCAACTGTACACTTAATTCTACGTTGGAAGAAGGATTTTATTATTACAATCAAAAAAGTACAGACGCTGTAAATATATTTTCTGCCGATAAAAAAATTATCAATTGGTTTACGAAAATGTATCCTTCCAAACATGTGCAAATAGTACACCATACTGCCCCACTGATAGAAGGCATTATGATCAATAGCCACAGCCGTGCAGAACGAAATATGTATTTGCATGTAGAGCAAAATTACCTTACGATTCTCGTTAAAAATCAGAAGACCTTAGAATTTTGTAATACGTTTTATTTCAGCACCGCCGAAGATTTCATTTACTACGTATTGTTTGTTTTCGACCAACTTGATTTGAGTCAGGAACAAACCGCAGTAACCGTATGGGGCGAGCTTACACCCGACTCGCTTGTATACAACAAACTTTTGAAATACATCCGCGAAGTTTCTTTTGGCGAAAAACCAAGTTCAATGAAATTTGGCTACTGGTTCGATGAAGTAATGGACCATAATTTCTTTGATCTGTATTCGATGCACCTCTGCGACTAATGATCACGGATTTATTTGGATTAAGGGATTTCGCGGATTTTTTTGTTTATGTCCGCGCAGAGTCTCCCGATACACAACATTTTAAGTATACTCATAATTATGCAGGGGACTCTGCGCTTTTTATGTCCGCGCAGAGTCTCCCGCTACACAACGTTTTAAGTATACTCATAATTATGCGGGAGACTCTGCGCTTTTTATGTCCGCGCAGAGTCTCCCGCTACACAACATTTCAAGTATACTCATAATTATGCAGGGGACTCTGCGCTAGCAAATTTTTTACACATGAATACAGAATTAAAACACAAGGAGATAACAGAAAAAATAATTGGAGCTTGATTTGAAGTGCATAAATTTTTAGGCAATGGCTTTCCTGAGGTCATTTATCAAAGAGCTTTAGCTTATGAATTTAAAAATGCAGGGTTAAATTTTGCTAGAGAACTCGAACATCCTATTTTCTACAAAGATCTTAAAGTGCCAATAGGAACTCGAAGAGCAGATTTTGTGGTGGAAGGGAAAATAATTGTCGAATTAAAAGCGGTAATTCAAATGGATGATGGCAATTTAGCTCAAGCCTTAAATTATTTAAAAGCATACAAAATGGAAATAGGCTTACTAATTAATTTCGGAAGCAAAAGTTTGACGTTTAAACGGCTAATTAGGTCTTTATAGGAGCAGGTAGCCTGCCAAAAAAAATCCGAGCAATCCCTTAATCCAAATAATCCGTGTTATTTTTTTACTATATTTAACTCCATGACTACAAAACCTAAATCAAGAGAATAGCAACGAAAAAAATCCGAGCAATCCCTTAATCCAAATAATCTGCGATACTCTATGAAACCCCAAGAAATCCTCACTAAACTTAGTGCAGACAACCTTCTCTCCCCAGAAGAACAGCAGGAACTAACCCATAAGTTCGCAAACAATTTATTTTCGATACACTGGGAACTTAAAACAATTTTATACCTCGGCGTAATGCTACTCAGTACAGGACTCGGTATGTTTATTTACCTGAATATTGACACTATTGGCCATACCGCAATTGTTGCGCTTATTGGCATCGCTTGCATTGCCTGTTTTGGTTACTGCTATAAAAATAGAAAACCATTTTCTTGGTTAGAAGTCACCAACAAACATCCTTTTGCCGACTATATACTTTTGTTGGGTTGTTTATTATTCCTAACGTTTGAAGGGTACATACAGTTTCAGTACGTGCTATTCGGCACGCAATATGGATTAGCTGCC
>JAYSUZ010000177.1:0-1675 GCA_043718845.1 Cytophagales bacterium | reverse complement strand
GGGTCAATCTTCAACTTGCTTATAAAAAGAATGGTCGAGAACGACTCTATTCGACTAAAATCAAAGAATTTAATTGCTACCTAAGTGTATATACCTATTCTTTTAATTGCAGTCCCATAGGTTTATAGTTACTATCCCCCATTTCTGATATATGACTATACCCTGCATGTACCAATACTTTGCCTATAGTGTCTCTCCTAAGCGTCTTATCATAAATATTTAATGCTTGAATGCTATCCCTTAAAGTCCCATTTAGGCTACTATACTCATAGGCGATCAATTTATATCCAATTTGCAATGCTTCCCTTACTAAATTTCCGAAAACAGCATCCCGTGTGTAGTAACCAGAAATGGCGATTGGATAACCTCTTTCAGATAGCATCTGATCATCATAGCCTAACGTTTCCAATGCAAGATATCGATAACCTTTTTTCCATAATGGCTCAAGCAAAGTATGGGTAAAAGCTCTATTCTGAGAACTGTAATGAGCTTCATTAATTAGAAGAAAATGGTAGTCTATAGATTGATCAACAATAAAATCCTTCGCGGAAAGCATTTTTTGCTCTTTGAACACCTCCTTTAAATCCTTTGAGAGATTCAACAAACTCAAAATCCTACGCGCTTCTACCTTAACTTCATCACTTGCATTGGGGTCTTTGAGAATAGCTTCATACTTCTTCTTAGCTAAAATCATTTGGACTTCATTGAGTCCGAAATTAAGTTCTGGATTTTGCGGGTAATGTGCATCCTTAGTTGCAAATTCTATTGCATTTTTATGATCTCCTACGAAACTGCACAGTACTGCATTTAATTCAAAATTTTTAGCGAAATCCATTCCACAATATTCCGCAAAGACAGTATTGAAATCTTTAATGTCTACAGCTTCTACCTCAGAAATAATAACATCCATTGGTTGACGGTTGCAAGAGGAAGAAAAAATTATTACAAATAAGCTAATTCCAAGTTGCCGTATAGGGGTCATAGGTACACTTTGATGGTTTAGGGAATTGACTATTTTTATCCTGTGTAAATATGCGACAATCAGTGCAGATATACCGGTGTTCGAAATCCTTGCAAATACTTATATCGTCTTTTTTAATTTTCCACAAATATTGGAATTGTTTATTTCCTATTACATCTTGAAAAGTTGTATCATTAATATTACTAAAACTTTCATTCTGAGATGGGCAGTTTTTTATATTACCATAAACATCCACAACCGATGGTTGCCCGTCATCATCATAGTATTGATTAAGAACTATTTTGATGTCTGAATAAACAGGAAGGCAGGCTTATGTGAATATCCGGAAGATTATAAATACTCACGCGCGAGGTTCTATTTGAGGAATGAAAAGGATTGGATTTTTTGAAGCATCATGAGGAATAGTTATGCAAAGCTTGTTGGTAAAGCACACCAACAAGCGAATGGATTTGGCTCTTGACTTCGCTTTGCCAAAATGTGTAGGGTGAAAATTCGAAGCGCAATTTTTTAAAAATGCCCCGACTGATGCGAAGGGTCGGCCATTTCAGTTATCAGTTGACCAACGTTATTTATTTTTTGATTACTGGTGGCACCCTGTGTTTTGTTGCCTGCTCATAAGAGTAAGCCAATTTGATCAAGGTGGGTTCTGAATACATTCTGCCTAAAAATTGAATTCCAACTGGTAAGTTTCCT
>JAYSUZ010000176.1:0-1680 GCA_043718845.1 Cytophagales bacterium | reverse complement strand
GGCCGAGTCCCAAATCCATTCCTAAATCTTGGTAACGTTTATTTTCCAAATAAGTGTCGATAAGCGCTCTGAAACTTTTAGCTTCTGTAGCAGGTTGTAAATTGAAGTTTAGCGAATCGCCACAGGCGTATATAAGTGCATCTCGCAGGCGGCTGGAGCAGTTGTCATAAAAGAACGTATAGTTGTAAAAACGATTTTCGGGCAAATAGTTTTTTTCTAAAAAATCATAGAGCCGTTGTTTTTGACCAGCAGAGATGGACAATACTTGTTGTACAACAGCACGATTTTCGCCTTTTGCCATAAAAATCAAATCGCCAGGATTTTCTATGTCTAGCATGTACTTTAGTTTCCCTCTTACAAAATTTACATAAAAATTGGGATCGTTGAAATCAAAGGTGCCGTAGTTGTACATTTTGAATAGGTGGTTGGTGGTGTCTTGCAAAAGATAGGCACTGTGGCCAAAGCAATTGTATAGTTCACTCCCAGGAGAAACCGTAATGAGGCTAAATTCAGCATTGGGGGAAAGCGTCTCTGCTTTTAAGGTCTGTATGCTGAAAATGGACAGCAGTAATAGAACAACAATACTATTTTTTTTCATTTTGAGTGCTTTTAAATCCTATTTAGTTTAGGTACGACAAAAGTAAGCACATTCTTATCGATAAGCCTACTGTTGTCTTAAATAAAAGTGCTTAAATAGCGAACCTTCACTATTTAAGTATTAACTGTTGAATCTTAAATAGTAAAGCTCTAATTTCAATTTTTCAATTTTAAAGGGTTAACTTTTCAGGAGGTTTATTATAAATAGGCTCTGCCTAGTGCATCTGATTTTGCTCTAGTGATTAAAAATAAAGGGGCGGGTCTGATTCGACAAGATGGAACCTATCAAATAGTGCTAAAATATGTGCACTTCCGAATAATTCAGATGGCACTGCATTTTTCCGTTATTCAAAGGATGGATACCAAATAAAGAGACAATGAAGGGTGCGCAATAGTATCATTGGAGCAAATTTTAAGCGAAGTTCTAAACTATACGAGTATTCTAAGTTTTATTATTTAAAATAATTCTAAATAGTTTGCTTTTAAAATTTTCAGTACTACATTTGCCTATCAATTTAAAATAAGTCTAAATAAAAATAACGAATAATATGTGTATAAAATCTACTTTCTCCTTATTTATAGTCGGTTTGCTACTTTTCACTTCTTGCGGAAAGACGAAAAAAGATCCTGTTCCTGAGCCATCTACTCCAGCCTATGTGGTTCCTACAACGTATAATTTTAGTGCTGTAGACTATAGCGGACAAACAACGCGACTAGATATGCTTGCTGAAATGGTAGTTTATATGAAAACAGGCAATACGATGAATACCGTTTTGTTGGAGACGAAATTATTGAATATGTATGATAATGTAGGTAGCGAATTTACAGCTACAGCATTAAACTCAAGTACTAAAAAAATAAAAGACAAAACATTTAGTACAGAAATAGTTAATTTTGAATCTTTTATGGATTCTATTGCAGCGGTAAGTTTATCAACGGTAGCAGGTTCTAATGGACAGGCAGGCGTGATCAACTCTGGTACTAACAATTATTTATGCAGTAAATATGGTGTAGAATATACACAGATGATTGAAAAGGGGCTTATGGGAGCTGTATTTTATTATCAGATTTCGACTATATATT
>JAYSUZ010000175.1:0-3725 GCA_043718845.1 Cytophagales bacterium | reverse complement strand
GTTTATAGCCCGCATTATACACCTTAAACCCGACAAAAAAAGCAACTATAGAAGCCAATAAAGCACTCACTTGCACCAGCATCTGACTATAATTGTGTACTTTAAAAAGAGCCAGCACTATACATATCAAATAAAGTACTTCTATTAAATATACAACAGGCAACCCTTTTTTATAATAAATATCCAAATGTAAAAATAATTTAATGAACCGTAATGCGGCAATACCTACTATAGCTGGAAAAAAGAAAACACTAAACGTAGCCAACGCCGGCGACGATGGCCATAGGTAGCGAAAGGTATACCCTTGCAAACACGCTTGAGTCAACCCTACGAGTGCTATATACACAACATAATACAAATAGCTGTCGTCTTTTATAGTTATATAAATGAAAAAATTATAAAGAAACATAACGGCAATAATTCCAAAAAAAATACCGAATATCATTTCTTTCATTAAATGCGCTTCGTGCAATTCGGTTTGGTTTTTTACATATATAGGCACTAAAAATTGCTCTCCTGTTTTTATTTTAAAGTAATACTGACACGTACTATCTTTGGGGATTGAAATTGGAAAAATATAATTCTGATGATTCACTATTTTTTTAGTATACGCTTCGAAATCACCCGTCAAATCAAGCAATTTAAGACGCCCCTGCTCTACTTTGTAAAATTCAATATAATCCAGAATTGGGTAATCTATTTCAATAAAAATTTTATCTTGATTGGAGGTATTCTTTATAGCTACCTTCACCCAAAAAGCCGAATTGGTGATCCCTAAATTTAAGGATTTTGACGACGACAATTTAAATGAAGCAGCCCGGCTTATTATTACAGCACTGTCTATTACATCACCTTCATCTTCTAAAACATAGAGATAATCCCCTATCAACGATGCTTTGGTGGAGTCTGTATACGGATAAACAGAATCCGCTACTATTTTTTTTGCAAAAAGTAACAGTACTAAACTAAAAATTATTTTTTTTGTCATTTTATATACTTTTTAGGAGTAAATCATAATCAATTTCTATCGTTTTATTTCTATGACTTTCCATTACCAACTGCTTTTTTTTAGTTCTTAAATTTACAATACTAGCTTTTTCTTCCTCATTGGCATGCTCTAGTAAACATACATTCTCAATACTCATAGCGGTAGCCACTAAATCGTCTTTGGGGTAAAAAAATGTACCCTCCTTTCCTAATGTTTTTTTTACGGTAAAACCCAAACTAGAAGCCATACTCACGGTATAGGGAGCACAAAGGGCATACAGTGTTTTGATGTTTAATTGATCTGAAATGGCCACCGTCACTCTCGTAAGAAAGATACTTCCCAACCCCATTCCCGCTACTTCCTTCGAATTCCAGAGCCCACAAAACTCTCCTGTACCACCATTTTCGTATTCTGATTTTATCAACGTATGAATAGAGGCATCGTACTGTTCTAATGCTTCTTGAATAGGAAGTGGCGCATTCCTTGGTGTCTGAATTCTTGCTCCTCCAAACACCTTAGAGCCGTCTTCCGACTCTGCCAATACAACGTAAGTTCCCGAATCGTACATCCATTCTTTTTTAGCGGAAGTTATCATCGTAATTCCAAACGCTGTTAATACTTTTATATGCCCGTCCAGAAATTTCTGACAGCCCTCCAAATCATCTGTTGCTTTAAAAGCTCTAATTCTAATCACCTCTTTTCGATCTTGCTTTTAGTTAAGAAAACATCTTTCGTAGCCTTTCTGAGTGATTTTATATTTTTATCTTTTCCTTTTACCATTCTAAACAAAAATACATCCTGCTTTTGCTTTAGTATTGGAAATATTTTTAAATACCGAGTATACAATGCACTAATTTCTTTTTGTTCCGCTTCCGAAAAACGTTCGGGATTAGAATGAAACGAAGCGAATACCATTATAGGCGTCGTCACAGGATGAATAGCTATGCCGTAACTCGTAGAGGCGAGCCACATGCGCTGTATAGCCCTTCCTGCATCCATAAAACAAGGAGTCTCTCCCTTCTCAAACACTATCAAGCCCATTGCCAACGAATTTTCAATAGCATCTGAAGTGATTTTACCAAACGATTTTCCCAACCCCCACTTCTTAAGATACGCTATAGCCTCATAATCTTTTGCCAAACGAAGGCCTGCAATCTCGGAGGGTTTCAAATCAAACAATCTTATATCCAACCCCGTTCTCGTTTGCTCTACTTCTTGTATTGTAACTCTTAATTCTTTCGTAAAAAAATCAGTATGACCTCTTTCATTTAAAAGTCTAAGACTGTCTAAGCTACCACAAATAGAGGCTATTTCCTTCAGCTGTTCCGCCTCTTCGAAATAATAACAACTACTATTTTCTATACTTTCCGTATACTTTTTAATCCCTTCAAGAATAGCCTTGTCGATTTTTGAGTTACTCGTATCCAAACTTCTATCCGTATAGCGAGCACCAATAAAAGACGACAAGTTGTCTAGCTTAAAATTCGCTTCCGCAGTATCTTTTTTATGCGCTACAAAATACCCTTTAGCCACTAGTGTAGCGCTATTGTCCACCGTAGAAAACGTTGTAATTAAAGCCAAGCCCAAGGAATGTGCTTTCAAAAACAAGGTCTCCCATGCCGCTCCCAACGAAAGAATACTTCCCAAAAAATCTTCGTTACAAAACGTATTCGCTTTATTTTTATCGTTAAATAAATAGATAAAATCCTCTTCGTAACACCACTTCCAAGGTTGTAAATTTCCTATGGAAGGCGCTGTGGTAGCGGAGAAAATCAACTGCTCTACGATTTCATCCGCTAACGAAAGTTGTCCTACAGTCGATGCTTCTTTTAGTATATAGGCTCCAAAATCCGTTTCGTCCTCCTTTTCTAGCGCTACATTGGCTAAGACTGAAGTATCTTCGTCTTTAATGAGTGCTTCCAGATCAATAAAAAACCTGCCCGACAACGTCAATTCTCCTAACATTATACGTCTGTAGGTATCGGCCGTAATCCCACCGCCAAACGTCACGGAAGAGGCGAGCTGTGGCCAAGTCGTAATCGATTCGCCAACCTCCAGCATAGACGCTTTCATGCGTTTCGACAAGGTTTCAAAACCTGCTATGGGCAATATGTAAGGAATTTTTTCTTCGTTGGTCAACCCGTTTAAATTGGAACTATCTAAATTTTCAATATACCCATGCAAAATAGGACGATTCGGTTCCAAATCAAACCGCTCTATATCTATCGTTCCCCTGTCGCTTGCTTCCATCAATACTGGGACATTAAACTTCTTTGCACGCTGCCGACAAAGAATTTTAATAGCAACACTATCGCATTCGTCTATAAGTAAATCCAACGTACCGTTCAACGTTAAAAAATCATCCATATTCCCTTCGTCAAGCCCATCTGTATAGCAGACTACCGAAAGAAATGGATCTATCTCTGCAATCTCGCGCGCGAGCGATACCGCTTTATTTAAGCCTAAATTACTTAAGGGCGTTCTGATTCTATTGTAATTACTAAGCTCAAGCGAATCGAAATCTGCAATTCTTAGTTCTCCCGCCGAACGCTCTTGTGCTATAGTCATCGCCACCGATTGCCCTACAGACAAGCCTATTATCCCCACTTTCTTAAGTTTTAGCGCCCCTTGTTCTTGCGGTGTTATCTTATAATTATTCCGGCTCGTACGAACTTCAATAAATTCCAATTCATCCAGTATATGTATTGCCTTATTTGACCAAGGATAGAAAACCCAA
>JAYSUZ010000174.1:0-3739 GCA_043718845.1 Cytophagales bacterium | reverse complement strand
GTTTGGAAGTGTAAGCCACAGCATACCTTCCGCTAATTGCTGCACACCAAAAATCAATGGAATGCTTGCAAATAGCAACTGCGAAGGATGGTGTGTCTTTTTGATAGATACAACACCAATAACCGTAAGCAAAACCCCTGCACTAAAACTTGCATTTGCTGAAAAACACATACTCTTTAAATTTTAGGCGATTATCAAAAAATGATAATCGCCGTAATACATACTATTTATTTTAAATGATACTGCTGATTATTGAATTTGGATAAAAAGATTTTCCTTTTCTCGTCGTACCTTTTTGAGATTAACTAAATAGTCTGTCTTGGTATCCCTATACCCTAATGCCATTATTACTGAACTGCGCAGTCCTTTTTCTTTTAGTTCTAATAAATCGTCTAACTGCGTTTTATCAAATCCTTCCATTGGCGTGCTGTCTATTTCTCCTTCTGCGGCAGCTACTAATGCAACACCTAACGCAATGTATGCCTGTTTTGAACTCCAATTAAGGTTATCACTGTCGCTATTTTTGAGCAGTATTTCAACGTGTTCTTTAACTTGCTTTAAGCTATCCACCGTTACATCTCTTTCTTTTGCCATTTGATCAATATAAATATTAATCTTCTCCGAAGTTACTTTATCCCAAGCTGCAAATACTAATAACGCAGAAGCTTCCGTAATTTGTGGTTGCATCATTGCAATGGGTTTTATTTTTTCCAGCAGTGCTTTATTTTCAATAATTAAAATGGAGTAAGGTTGTAATCCAAATGAAGAAGGTGCCAACGAGATGGCATCTAATAGTGTATCCATTTTATCTTTTGGAATTTTAGCTCCATTCATTCTTTTTGCGGCATAACGCCAGTGAAGTGCAGTAGTGATTGACATTTTTTAGTTAGTTAAGTGTGAACGTAAGAACCAAGCCATTTTTTCGTGGGCTTCCATAAGACCCGTTATGAAATCACTCGTGCCTATATCGTGAAAATTATTCGCAAGCGAGTTTATATGCTCACGCAAAATAATGATGATGCTTTCATGGTCTTCTAAAAGCCCCTTGATTAACCCTTGGCTATCGTTTTGTGCTCTTGTTTGTTCTGTCAGGTGCGTCAAACTTAGATATGATTTTAATGTAGCGGGCGCATAATGACCAATTGAGCGAATACGCTCCGCAACACTGTCTATCATATCATCCAATTGCCCAAATTGAGTTTCAAAGAATTTATGTTTATCATAAAAATCTACTCCTTCAATATTCCAGTGGGCATTTTTTGTTTTAATATAAAGCACCGTTTCATCTGCTAGAATTTTTGCCAACTCAGCGGCAACTGCTTGCCGATTGGCATCCGTGATTCCTATTTCTATTTTCATAATTTTATTTTTATTTAGGTGTATTATTTATTCTAACATAATTTTATTGAGCACACATTCCTCCATCTATTACCTGGGTAGTACCGGTGATAAACTGACTATCATCGCTGGCAAGAAATAAAACTAATTTTGCAATTTCAATGGATTCCGCATAACGCCCCAATGGGATAGCCGCTTCAAATTGTTTTTTCACTTCTTCACCATGTCCTGCAGATGCTCCTTCCTCTATGGAACGCATCATTCTATTGTTTACAGGTGAGGGGTGGACAGCATTAACTCTTATGCCAAGCGGAGCAGCTTCAAGGGCAGTTGCCCTCATAATACCCACTACAGCATGCTTACTGGTTACGTAAGCGCTTAAATTAGGAAGTCCTACTATTCCAGCTACGGATGAAGTCATGATGATACTTCCTCCTTTTTTCATTTTGGGCAATGCATACTTATTACCGAGCCATGTTCCTTTTACATTTACGGAGATTACCTTGTCAAAAATTTCTTCAGGATATTCTACGATGGGCTTTACAACACCTTCAATACCCGCATTGTTGAAAAATACATCAATTTCGCCAAATAGTTTTACGGCTTCATTAACATAATGTTCTACTTCAACCGCTTTCGAAACATCGGCAACACAATATGCCACATGCGTACTATCCAACTCTTGTACAACTTTTTTCAATTCGTCTTCCTGCAAATCAACCAACAATACTTTAGCGCCTTCTTCTAAAAATAACTTAGCAGTGCTTTTCCCTATACTCCCTGAACCACCCGTTATAATTGCTACTTTGTTTTCTAATTTTTTCATTTTCATGATTTTTTTTGTGCGTTTAATTTTAGAAATAAGTTATCGATAGTTGCTGTCGTTTAGAGTTGGCGTATTTGAAAGTATCTACCTTTTTTCATTACAATGCTTAACAGAATACTCATTGCAACGACACAAAGATGAGTCCTATTCGTACTTATAACCCTACACAATAATTGAATTTAATTGCATAAATCACACATCAAACAGTAGACTATCGAATTTTTAGCCGTTGGCGTCTAGACAACTATCGCTCTTATTTAAATTGTATTAGGTGAGACACCCGTAAATGAAAAAATTTTCTTGAACGATATCTACCTTATAATCAAAAGAAAAATAAAGTCAAGATTAAATATAAGACAGAATAGCGCACCCACAGGTAAAAAATTGATATATTTAGTCAACGGTAGTATACCTAAATCTTAAACAGTCAAAAAAACTATTACTTCTATTTATTTGTCTAAGTTCGGGAGTGGCGATGGCACAAATAACTTCTAGTTACGCTCCAACGTATGGATATCCCAACACCACGCACAATGTGACCGTCAGTGTGGCCAACAATCAAACAGCAGTACCTTCTGGTGCTACAACTTTTTATGTAACGCTTGCTGTAAAAAACGACATAGGAGCAACTTTGCAAACATTCACCAGCACCACTTATTCTACAGGATGGACTCTTGGAGAAACTAAAGATTTTGTAATTACGGGCATTCCTTTCGCTTCCGCCATGACCTGCACTATAGGAGGAACTATAAACGTGACTACAATAATGATGATGCCTGGCGTACCGCCATTGTATACACCAATGCCTTTTCCGATGCCTTTCAGTTATACGATACCTTCGCAAAATTATATAGCGCAATTTCCTCCCAACCTTACCATTACCAATACGTCAAACGACCTTTCGGTTACTACACCTTTGAATGGCTATAGCGTCCGCTATTATCTTGATGGAGATGGAACAGCGATTAATGAATCTATAACAGGTAACTACACCGCTGCTACAAGTGGTAATTACGCAGCAAAAGGATATGATATTCTATCTACCTGCCTTTCAGAAAACGCCTCCAACACTATTGCGCTAAGCATTACTGCTATAGAAGAAGCCAAAGCAATTGCTATTTCGGTCTACCCAAATCCCGTCGCTTCTTCCGTAACAATTGAAACAGGTTCTGCCGCTGTACTTACCTACGAACTTTCCGATCTTAACGGAAAAATAATGCGCACTGCTTCCTTCCAAAAAATCAGCAGCATCAACATGGAGGATCTAAAATCGGGCTCTTATATACTGACGGTAAAATCTGGTGAAGAGAAAGTTAGTTCTTATAAACTTGTTAGATAATAAAAAATCTCTGCTAGTCCAGGCTTGTGGCTTGGAGTAGCAGAGAAAATTGTTATTGGAAACGAATTCTGAGGGCAAAAGTTGAAGTTATTTTGTGTCCTAGTTGGTCGAGTAGGTAAGGGGAATTTCACCCCAAACCTCTCACAGGTAGGGTCGAGCACTGGCGCACCAATTATCCAATCGTGTTTCCAGCACCCGCCTCGTCAAACGCAGCGTGCGCATTTAACGCACTGCGC
>JAYSUZ010000173.1:0-8346 GCA_043718845.1 Cytophagales bacterium | reverse complement strand
GCCATACGCAAATATATTAATTTATATTTTAGTCCAATGTAAATTAAAAAAAAGTTATCAACTTTTTGGAGTAAAATATATGTTCAATTGGTATTACTTCGCATACTACTGAAACAACGTTTAGGTTACTGAAACATTTATAAAAAAAATGCGAAATTTTAGGAAGCCTTATAAAAGAAAAACCCCTTAAAAACGAATTTTAAAGGGGTTTGGAATTTTTGAAAACTAAAAAGTAGAGAGGAAGGGATTCGAACCCTCGATACAGTTACCCGCATACACGCTTTCCAGGCGTGCTCCTTCAACCACTCGGACACCTCTCTAAATGGGATTGCAAAGGAACTGATAAATATGGCTATATCCAAATTTATCCACAAAATGCTTCAGTAAGATGCTATCGAATATTCTGATAGAAATATAAAACTACTGGTAAGTAGCTCCTTACAACTAATAAACACAAAATAGGTTCTTTAAAATTACTTCGTATTTTCCTGTTTGTTGTTTCTTGTTTCCTCTTTACTCCTTTTTTGTGTTACTTTGTGCCATGGCTTCTACCTCAGATACGGTATTAAAAGACCTCAAGGCAAATAAATATGCTCCTGTTTACTTTTTACAAGGGGAGGAGCCCTACTACATCGATTTAATTTCGGATTATATCGAAAAAAACTGTATTCCCGATCATGAAAAATCGTTCAATCAGACGGTACTTTATGGGAAAGAGACTACGGTAAACATCGTATTACAGAATGCCAAAAAATTTCCTATGATGGCCGAAAGGCAGGTAGTAATCGTAAAAGAAGCTCAGGAATTACCCGACCTTAATAAAGAGCAAGGTGAAAAATTCTTAAACGCTTATATCCAAAACCCGCTCCCTTCTACGATATTAGTTTTTTGTCATAAATACAAAACACTAGACGGCAGAAAAAGTCTGGGAAAAAATATTGATAAATTTTGTGTTCTAATGAATACAAAGAAAATTTACGACAACCAATTACCCGATTGGATTAGTAAATTTTTTGTAGAAAAAGGCGTCAAAATAACACCAAAAGCCACGCAATTATTGGCCGAAAATATTGGCAACGATTTAAGTCGACAAGCAAATGAGATAGAAAAACTACTTATCAATCTAAAAGACAAAAAAGAGGTAGACGAAACGCTGGTAGAAAAATATGTAGGTATAAGCAAAGATTACAATGTATTTGAATTGCAAAAAGCATTTACAAATAGAGATGTAGTAAAGGCGAATAGAATTATTAATTATTTCGAATCCAATCCAAAAAGCAATCCTATTATTCCTTCGCTGGCAGTGCTTTTTGGATTTTTCAATAAAATTTTATTAGTACATGGAAGCGAAAATAAAACGGATGCTGGTATTGCCAAAGCACTGGGTGTAAATCCTTTTTTTGCCAAAGATTATACAAGTGCTGCAAAAACTTTTCCTGTACAAAAAACGATAAACATAATCCGTCACCTGCACGAGGCAGACCTTCGAAGCAAAGGGATTATGGGGAATAGCATGGAAGATGGACAGATCATGAAAGAACTTGTTTTTCAAATTTTACATTAGCAAAAACATCAATCCTTTCGCGCTCAGTGTCTCTATACACTCCCCCTTGTTACACTCACTATATCTGGTATTGCTGCTAATTTTGTAATAAGTACGTCCAGCTGACGCGTATCGTTTACAAAAAGCATTAGACTTCCTTCAAACATCCCATCGTTGGAATCAATAGTGATAGACCTAATGTTCACTCGCAGTTCGTTAGAAATTACTTTTGTAACATCGTTGATAATACCCAAACGGTCTGTCCCGATAATATTTAATGAAGTAAGAAAAGCTAGTTCTTTTTGAGAAGTCCATTTTGCTTTTATAACTCTGTACCCAAAGTTAGAAATAAGTTCTACTGCATTAGGGCAGTTTGTTCGGTGTATTTTAATTCCTTCTGAAACAGTCACAAATCCAAATACATCATCGCCGGGTATAGGGTTGCAACATTTTGCAAAACTATAATCGATTTTAGCCAAATCATCGCCTATCAACAAGGTATCTTTACCTATGGTTTGAGGTGGTTTGGGTAGATTATTCAATCTACTTTCAGGCTCTTTCGTTTCTGTTTTTTTATTTTCCAGCGACTCTTTGAATCGTTTAAGATCCGCAACTTCAATGCTGCCTTTGGCTACATTATAGTATAAATCTAAAGAAGATTTAACATTGAAAAATGTAAGTAACAACTGAATCGTATCGTTGTTTAAGTCAATTTTTAAATGATCTAATTTTCGTTGTATAATTTCTTTACCATCTTCGGCTATTTTCTTTTTATCTTCTTTTAGGCAGTCTTTTATTTTTGCTCTTGCTTTGGATGTTACTACAAATTTCAACCAATCTTCACTGGGTTTTTGTTTGCTAGAGGTAAGAATTTCAATTTGGTCACCGTTTTTAATAATGTAACTAAGCGGTACTAATTTCTGATTTACCTTCGCTCCTAGGCAGTGCGAGCCTATATGCGAGTGAATTTCAAATGCAAAGTCAAGCGCTGTAGAGCCGTTTGGCAATATTTTTAATTCTCCTTTTGGAGTAAAAACATAGATTTCTTCTTTAAAGAAATTTTGACGAAAATCGTCTATGAAATCGAGCGCTGATGAGTCGTGTTGCTCTATTATCTCACGGACTTTACCCAGCCATGCTTCGAGTCCTGCTTCTTTATTATTAGAACCGTTTTCTTTGTACTTCCAATGTGCGGCATACCCTTTCTCTGCAATATCGTCCATACGTTGTGTACGGATCTGAACCTCTACCCACTGACCGCTACTAGACATTACGGTAGTGTGTAACGACTCGTATCCATTCGCCTTGGGAGTACTGACCCAATCGCGGAGGCGGTCTGGATTTGGCTTATAGGTATCGGTAATAATAGAATAGATTTTCCAACAATCTGCCTTTTCATTTTCTGGTTGAGAATCTACAATCACACGTATAGCAAAAAGGTCGTATATTTCTTCAAAAGGCGTATGTCCTTTTATTTTATTCCATATAGAAAAAATAGATTTTGGTCTTCCTTTAATTTCAAATTTAACATCGGCTTTCTCTAAATTATCTTTTATAGGCGCTATAAAATCTTTAATAAACTTATCGCGTGCCGATTTGGTTTGTTTTATTTTTCCAGACAGTTCAAAGTATTTCTCTGTATCTGTATATTTCAAATAAAGATCTTCCAACTCTGACTTAATGGTATACAACCCCAGTCGATGCGCTAGAGGAGCATAGAGGTAAATGGTTTCGGAAGCTATTTTCAATTGCTTTTCCCTTGGCATACTGTCGAGGGTACGCATGTTATGCAATCTATCAGCTAGTTTAATAAGCACTACCCTTACATCGTCCGAAAGCGTAAGTACCATTTTTCGAAAATTCTCCGCTTGCTGAGAACTACCATGCTCAAACACTCCTGAAATTTTGGTAAGGCCATCAATAATCGAGGCCACTTTGGGTCCAAAATCTCTTTGTATATCTTCCAATTCAAGATGCGTATCTTCTACTACATCGTGTAAAAGAGCGGCTACAATAGAAGTAGTACCAAGACCTATTTCTTCTACCGCAATTTGGGCTACCGCAAGAGGATGATAAATATAGGGTTCTCCAGATTTACGCCGCATATCTTTATGGGCTTGGAGCGAAACATAAAAGGCTTTTTTAATAATTTTGGCATCCCCATCTTTCAATATTGGTTTTGCAAATTTCAAAAGCTTACGATACTGATTTATTATTTCTTTATTCTCTTTTTCTATATCTATTGCCAGCATATTCAAAAATATGAAAAAAAAAGAAGTAAAAAAAGCACGAAAAGTCTCAATTGACCTACTTTTACTTAATCTTCCAAAAAATTATTCAAAAATGTGTTTTTAAGCAACATCCAGCATAGAAAGAAAAAGACACTCCAACTTAGGTATATGTGATAGTAATCTTGGGTGTCTTTGTAGCGAGACTCCTTAATTTTTCCTTTCTCTAATTTATTTATAGTTAGAAATATATCATTTAACGTACTATTATTGGAAGCTCTAAAATAATTCCCTTTTGTAAGTTCTGCTATTTTACGAAGTAGCGTTTCATCTAAATGTGATTTTACAGAAATAGTTTTCCCTGTTGAGTCTCGACCAAAAGCGACTTCGCCCTCCTTCCCTATTCCAATCGTATAAATTTTAATAGCATAAGCATACGCAAGTTTGGAAGCCATAGAGGGATCAAGAACACCTGAAGTGTTTTCTCCATCACTCAGTACAATCATTATTTTTGAACCCGACTCGGCCTCGTTTAATCGATTAATACCTACACCAATAGCACTACCTATAGATGTTCCTGTATGTTCAATCATATTGAAGTTCAGATCAGACAAATACTCGTTCACCAAATCATGATCATTGGTAAGCGGTGCTAAAGAGTATGCTTCTCCCGCAAATACGACAATTCCTATCCGATCGTTATTTCTATCTTTTACAAACTTTCGTGCTACGTCTCTAGCCGCTTCTAGTCGATTTGGACGTAAATCTTCCAATTGCATTGATTCCGAAATATCTATGACTAATAGAATATTTATGCCTTCGCTGAATTGATCTACGCGTTCGTTTACAATTTGAGGTCTAGCCAATGCCATCAATATAAATATAAGACATAAAATCTGTGTAGTAATTGGAATCATCCGCAAGGTTTGGATGAAAGTCCATCGTCTTATTTCACTCGTAGGTAAGGCTACATCAAATTTCTCTCGTATAGTAAAGTAAAACAACCATCGAATAATGAATAATAATGGCACGGCAGGAATAAGAATAAGAAATAGTTGATTATCCCAATGAAAATTGCGAAGCAACTCAGGACTAAACCATTCCCATGAAATCCATTCCCATTTATTAGCGCGCATTTCTCAACTCCTTTCTACGTTTTTTATACCGTTTATTAGAAAATTTTTTAAGCACATCAAATGCTTTAGATGGATTCCCTTTTATACTTCCGCTGTATATAAAACGATCTACCAATTGAAGGTTTTCTTTCAATTCATCCTTATTAAAAAGAGCGATAATTTCGGTGGTCGTAAAGGTATTTATGGGCTTCTGTTCTAATTTGGTGAGGTAGTTTTTCCATTCTCCCAATACCTTTTCCATAGAAAGTAAATTTGGTGAACTCTCCATTTCTTTATGGAGTATATCAAATGCATAAAGAAACTGAACATGATTATTATACATTTTATATAACCGATAATTTCGAAGCACTGCTTTACCAAAAATAAAATAAAATAAAATAAGTGACACTAGTACTAATAATCCAAATGCAATGAAATAAGGATAATTATAACGCGTCAATACAGTCTTATAGCCAACATCACTTCTAAATATTAAACTGTCTGGAACTTCCTTTATATACTGTTTAACACTAATTTTATCCGTAGTCGAAAACTGTTTTATAGTATCTCCTTGATCTACTATCGATACAGGCAACGACAATTCTAGACTATTTTTAATTTCGAAGGTGCGAAGCGTGTATACAACACTATCTAAGCTTAAACTATCAATAGTTTTGGTAGGAAAATATTTTTTACTAATAAACTCAAATGGATAAAATGAAAAGGAAGAATCAGGAAAATACAATTCCATATTTTTATCATGATAAAAACTTAATGAATAGTTCAACGGCTGACCAATTTTTGTATGACTAGCACTGAAATTACCTTCTGGCTGCTGCTGCCCAAAAGCATTCGAAACTACCATCACAAGGACTATATAAAATAAATTTTTAGTGCGCACCTTTGTTTTTTACGTTAAAAAGTTTTATCAATTTAGACACATAATCCTCTTTTGTGTCTACCCAAAGGTAGTGCGCTCTATATTTTCTACAAATCTTTTCTAAATTCAATTTATTATTTTCAAACACTTTACTTATTGTCTGACGAAGTGTTCCTGAAGACGAGTTTACCCATACCGTTTTTTTGCTTTCTTTATCAAATAAAGGAATAATGCCCAGTTTAGGGAAATTAATTTCTCTCAAGTCGGAAAGATGAATAACAACTAGTTCGTGTTTTTTGGCCAATGCCGCAAGGTTGTGCTCGTATCCTTCGTCTATGAAATCTGAAATCAGAATGACAATACTTTTTTTCTTTAACAAAGTAAGGGTAAATGTAATGGCTTCATTAATATTCGTTTTCAAGGACTTAGGCACTAAATCAAACATTCGTAAAATTAGATTATAACCATGTTTTGGACCTTTGTCTGGCTTTATGTACAACTCTTTCTGATCACTAAAACAAATCAACCCCACATGCCCTGATTCCTTTACCGCAGACAGCGTAAGTACACCACAAATTTCCTTTCCTATATCTATTTTTTTATACCGAACACGTCCTATTTCTTGGGAGGCACTTACATCAAGAATAAAAAAAACAGATTGCTCTTTTTCTTCGCGAAAATTTTTCACAAACGTACCATGGCCTTTAGCACTAACATTCCAATCAATAGCACGTACGTCGTCGCCGTATTGATAATCTCGAACTTCCGCAAACTCTAGTCCTGAACCTTTGAATACGGAATGAAAATCCCCTTTCATCCGCGTATTTATAGCTTTACGCAGCTGCACTTCATTTTTTCGTAGTCTCGTTAGAATCTCGTTCATTAATCCTCAAAAATAACTTTTCGCTAGCATTCTTTTTTACTTTTTTAGCGTTAGAATTTCTTTAGATATTTAATCTACTCAATACCAGTAACTTATTATTATTTATATATTTTCCTGCGCCTAAATCAGCGGATTTAGTGGTATAATTATGAACTATTTTTTTAATAATAGCGTTATAGAACTATATTGAATAATCCAAAATTTAAACTTAACTCTAAAACTTAATAAATCACCATGAAAAAAATCATATTTGTTCTAGCGCTTTCTAGTCTTGTTTCTTTTGGTTCAATGGCTGCTGTTAATAGCACAAGCACTACTTCAGAAGAAGTAACTAAAGGAGGAGAAAAGAAAAAGAAAAAAAGCAAAAAAGAATGTGCTTCAGGCGAAAAATCTAAGTGTTGCGATAAAAAAGCAGACGAAAAAAAGATTGAAGAACCAGCAAAGTAATTCTTTTGTGGAAAACTTATAAAAAGTCACGCCTTATGGCGTGACTTTTTTATTTTAAATTTGAATGCTCTAATAACATACGTTGACTAAACTTAAGCCACTAGTTAAAAAATAATACGATGAAACAATACCACGACCTGATGCAACATATCTTGGAAACAGGAAACAAAAAAGAAGACCGCACAGGTACAGGCACCATAAGTGTTTTTGGGTATCAAATGCGTTTTAATCTAGCAGAAGGATTCCCTGTTATTACTACGAAAAAATTGCATTTAAAATCTATTATACACGAATTGCTTTGGTTTTTAAAAGGAGAAACGAACATTCACTACCTAAAAGAGCATGGCGTTTCAATATGGGACGATTGGGCGGATGATAAAGGAGAACTCGGGCCTGTTTATGGCTACCAATGGCGCAGTTGGCCTACCGCTGATGGTCGTTCTATTGACCAAATTGCCGAAGTTATTGAACAAATAAAGAAAAATCCCGATTCTCGTAGATTAATTGTAAGTGCTTGGAATGTAGCAGATATCAACAATATGAAACTACCTCCCTGCCATGCCTTTTTTCAATTTTATGTAGCCGATGGAAAACTTTCTTGCCAACTCTATCAAAGAAGTGCCGATGTATTTCTAGGTGTTCCCTTTAATATTGCGTCTTATGCCTTATTAACCCTTATGGTAGCACAAGTTTGCGGCCTTCAACCAGGCGATTTTGTGCATACACTTGGGGATGCTCATTTGTATTCAAATCATATAGAACAAACGAAACTCCAATTATCGAGAGCCATTCGTCCACTTCCTTCCATTTGGATAAACCCCGAGATAAAGGATATTTTCAGTTTTCGCTACGAAGATTTCCGACTTGAAAACTACGATCCTCTGCCTCACATAAAAGCGGAGGTAGCCGTTTAAGTAAATATTTAGGGTATATTCTTTTTCTTTTAATTATAAAAAACTATCTTAATACGATTTTTGAGGGTAAATCAAGTGCATTTAATATAATTGTATAATTTTTGTAACAATCTAACGGTAATAAAAAAGTGGCTGAACACAATAGGAAAATTGCATTAATTGAAGATGATCCATGGCTCGAACCTTATTATCAAGACGTTGAAGATAGAATCACACGTTTTGATAAAGCCTTAAATATTATAACTATTCATAGTGATACTATTTTACAGTTTGCTTCTGCTTATGAATTCTACGGTTTTCATTTTGACAAAAATGCAAATGGTTGGTGGTTTCGTG
>JAYSUZ010000172.1:0-3750 GCA_043718845.1 Cytophagales bacterium | reverse complement strand
TAATTTTATAAAAAATAAACTAAAAAAATAGAGTATAAATTATAAGATGATACACTTCGAAAAATTAGAACCCAATGATTTTAATACATTCAAATCTTGGGTGAGCAACAAAGATGAACTTTTTCAGTTTTCGGGACCTATTTTTAATTTCCCTCTAACTGATGAACAATTAATGAACTACATCAATGATCGTAGACGGATTTCATTTAAGGTAATGCTGACAGATTCCAATCAACTTATTGGACATTGTGAATTGAATTTTGAAAACCCGCTGCCACGACTATCTCGAATCCTGATAGGAGAAAAAGAATTTAGGAATAAAGGAGTTGGAAAGTTAATCGTAACTAAAATGTTGGAACAACTATTTATAGAACGTGAATTTGAAAAGGCCGACTTGAATGTTTTTGACTGGAATTTGGGCGCACTAAAATGTTATCAGAACGTTGGATTTAAAATAATTGAAACGATTGTATCAGAGCATGTAAATGGAGGGGAGGTATGGAGAATATTGAATATGACCATTTCTAAAGATACCTGGATTAGAGGAAATACCAGAATTTCTTTTTTCTGTTCTGAGTTTTAGTTTTTTCCTTTTACATCCGTCAAAACTTCGCTTTCATAAACCGCTTTTAAGAGTGCTCTATCTGTTTCGGTAAGCGGTAT
This sequence comes from Cytophagales bacterium, assembly GCA_043718845.1. Lineage (GTDB taxonomy): Bacteria > Bacteroidota > Bacteroidia > Cytophagales > Cytophagaceae > JANYCO01. The sequence goes on along the minus strand of JAYSUZ010000172.1, from coordinate 3,087 downwards.
AGCTCTACGTGCCATTACTTTTTCGGCCACCTCTAGCGCTTTGTCTAGGCGGAAGGTTTCTAATTTTTCAATATCACCCCAAGAAAAGGAACGAATAAATTTTGGAGAATATTTTGTTCCGTAGATACTAGCGTTTACACCCACTACACTGCCAGAATCAAACATTATGTTGATACCGCATTTGGAATGGTCGCCCATAATGAGGCCACAGAATTGTTGGTTGGAATTTATGTATTTTTTTTCTTTGTAGGAATACACCTTAATTGTGGTGTAGTTGTTTTTTAGATTGGAGGTATTGGAGTCTGCACCAAAGTTGCACCATTCGCCTATCACAGAGTTGCCCATAAAGCCGTCGTGGGCTTTGTTGCTATAGGCGAAAAATACGGAGTTGCTTATTTCGCCGCCTACTTTGCTAAAAGGGCCAATAGTAGTATCTCCTCTCATTTTACCACCCATATTTACCACTGCACCTTCGCACAGTGCAAAAGCGCCACGAATCATAGCGCCGTCTTGTACTTCAGAATCTTTGCCCAAATAAATCGGGCCATTTTCTGCGTTGAGAATAGCCGAATATATTTTTGCGCCTTCTTCTACAAATATATTTTCAGCGTTGTATACTTTTGTATGAGGGTCTGAAATCCCTACCGATTTGCCAGACTTTTTTAGCAGTTCAAAATCGCTGCGAAGTTCTTTCCCATTATGGGTAAAAATATCCCACGTTTTGCGAACGATGGTAAGCGCTTCTGTAAAATTCTTTTTAGTTTTCACCTCATTGCGGTAGGCGAGGAGGGTGTCGTTTTGAATAAGAGCAGCTCCGTTTTCGAGGGTATCAATTTCAGAAAGGAGAGCCGAAGTAGGACATACACTACCGTTGATATAAATAGAATCGCTGTTTTCTACCGTAGGAAATTTTAGGGAAAGGTATTTTTCTGTTTTATAGGAGACGGAGACCCCTAAACACTTTTCCCATTTTTCTGCTATTCTGAAAATGCCAATTCTTATATCGGCCACCGGTCTTGTAAAAGTGAGCGGTAAGAGATCAATTCTGTATTCGTTATCGTCAAATAGGATGAAGTTCATAGTACAAAAATAAAAAAAGTCTCCATGAATTGTTCACAGAGACTTTTTATTTATAAATTTATTCGAAGCCTTAGCTTTTTTTGTATTTTTTATTGAATTTCTCAACTCTACCTGCTGTATCCAAGAACATTTTCTTGCCAGTGTAGAAGGGGTGAGAGGCAGAGCTAACCTCTATTTTCATACAAGGATAAGTAGTACCGTCTTCCCAAACGATTGTATCTTTGGTGAATGCCGTAGATTTAGTAAGGAATTTAAACCCGCTTGAAGTATCTTCAAATACTACCGCTTTGTAATTTGGATGAATATCTTTTTTCATATTAATTAATTTGTATTTCTATCAAAAGGAATGCAAAGATAGGTAAAATCTATTCTTTATGCCAAATAAATCTCAAAAATATCATTTATATATTTATATGTCTGTAAATCAGGCTGTTTGTTTGTGTTTCTCAAATTGTCGAATTTAATAGCACAAAATTCATAATTCATAATTAATTTAGTTAATATTGGTTTTAGAAACGAGTTTTGTATGTCGGAGAAGAATATTATATTGGATAAAAAAGAGACGCTTCAAAAGATTAAGCGTATTGCGTATGAGATTTATGAGCGCAACTATCAAGAACAGGAAATTGTGATTGCGGGCATATACGACAAAGGCTATTTTTTCGCTGAGCTGTTGGTGAAAGAATTGAAACAAATTTGTCCACTAAAAATTTCGTTGATTAAAATAACGCTCGATAAGTCTGCCAAAAGTCAGTGTGCAGTGCAGCTTGATGCCGATATAAATTCTTTGAAAGATAAAGTAGTAATAGTGACCGACGACGTGCTGAATACAGGACGTACATTGGTTTATAGCTTACAGCCGTTTCTTACTATTCCGTTAAAGAAACTTCAAACCGCAGTAGTCATAAACCGGAGTCATAATAATTTTCCCGTTTCTCCCGATTATATCGGTTATTCTATCGCCACTACGTTGAAGGAGCATATTGATGTGGTGTTTGAGGAGGAGCAGTTTGGGGTTTATATGCACTAGGATCGCGGATTGTGCGGATTTAAGGATTGCAAAGAAGCTACAAAACTCGGCGCTATCTGTGAAGTTTCTAAAAAGAGCTTGGTTAGAGTTTAGTTTTTTTAGCCTTTGCTGGCGTCTCGCCAGCAAATTACGTGTGTTTTTAAATTTTGCTGGTGTCTCGTCAGCAAATAGATTTATTTTTTAAACTACAAAAACGCTCCAACCACTTCCAAAAATTCCTTCGGCTTTTCCGCTTGTACCCAGTGTCCTGAACCTTCTACGGTAGCTATGCGCACGTCGGAAAATATAGTATTAATTAATTCAATGTCTTTTTCTTGAATATAGTTGGAATTGGCTCCGCGCACAAACAAGGTAGGTTTTGTTATTTTGGCATCAGCTTCTAAGGGTGCTCCAATCGTTTCTATTTTATTTTTTAGGACGTCAAAGTTCATACGCCAGCTAAAACCATTTTGGTCGTTTCGGTAGAGATTTTTGAGTAGAAATTGTCTTACGCCGAGTGCAGGTTCAAACGTTTTAAGGATATCGTCCGCTTCTTGTCTGCTTTGAATAGTTTCAATTGGGATGGCACTTAGTCCTGCCAATATAGATTGGTGGTGAGGAGTGTAATAGCGAGGAGAAATATCTACTACTATCATTTTAGAAAATTCGGTAGGGTATTTTACCGCAAATTTCATTACCGTTTTTCCACCCATCGAATGGCCAATGATAATGGGGTTTAGAAGTTGGTGCTGCTGAATAAATTCGTGCAAATCATCCGCCATTACATCGTAATTGAAGTCCTCGCTGTGCGGCGATTGTCCATGGTTTCGGGCGTCTAGTAAATAAATTTTATGCGTTTCTGCAAGTCCTTTAGAAACTGTAAGCCAGTTGTCGCAAGAGCCGAAAACACCGTGTAGTATAACAATAGGAGGGTTACCCTCGCCAAGTGCTCTGTAGTATAGGTTCATAGTTTGAAAAGGGTTAAGGTTTAAAGTTTA
>JAYSUZ010000171.1:0-1692 GCA_043718845.1 Cytophagales bacterium | reverse complement strand
CCTGTGCTGTCTGTAGTGTTATTGTTAAGGTCTAGGTCTTCTAATAATGGAAAACTAGAGAGCTCGGAGAGGTCGTTAAATTGATTTCCTGATAAGTTTATTTTTTTTAAATTTCCAAAGTGTAAAATCGGAGCAAGTGATTTTAGAGCATTGTTGTAAAGTATTAAAGACGTTACTTTTTTATTTTTTTCAATTGTTGTAATATTTTTTTCTATTTCTTGATCTTCTAAGTTCCAAGATTGCCATTCTTTATTTTGCGTTGATGCTAAGAAGTTAAAGGTCTTGATATGTAAATTTCTTAATGTTGATTGATTCGTTTCTTCCGAAGTACTGTTGAATTTTTCCGAGTTCAGTAGCAAATCGGTATTTGATGAAGAAAGTGTAGTCAAATAATCTAGGTCAAGTGTTTTGGAATGCGATAAATTGAAGGCTGTAATTACTCTGTCCCAGTTGATCGTGCAGCTTAGCACTAAGAAGCAATAGACTAACCAGCTGTTGGACCGGAATAAATACCAATTGCTTTTCGCCCTAGCGATTTTAATAAGCGTTGTTAGTAAACCAATAATAGCCAGGGTGAGGTATACATATACCCCTATTCTTTTATAGGTTAGACTAAATTCATTTACATAAAGTTGGTTTCTAATTAAAGTAGAAACAACCATAAATACATTTTGGATAATCCATAAATAGGCAAGTATTTTTATTGTTTTACCTGAAGTGTGAAAATTTATATTGCCTCTGAAAATAATTAGTATGATTGCTACTGCAAAAATTATTGACGTAATAAGCGTTCCTATTCCTTGGTGGACAGACTCGGAGAAGGTAACTCCTTCTGGCAGCGAATTTGTTAGCCATAGATATTGTAAGTCAAGAATATTTACAAACAATAGCAGGATATTTAGTAACGAAAATAAAATTATTCCAGAAAGAAGTTCGTTGGAGAAGTCTATTTTAAAACCCCATAAGGTGTTTTTTTCTTCTGAGAAATTAGTTTTAGAAAGGGTACTTGATGCGGCTAAGTCTTTATTGGCAATCAATGTTATAGAGCGATGGTAGATAAAGCCATACAAAAGGATAAACCCCACAAGTATAAATCTTACCCAAGCCCAAGATATAAAATCGAAGGTGATAGTGGAAGTGAAATTTTTAAATAATGGATTGGCGTCGCGGTAAAGGAAGAAGAAGATCAATGAAACTATTAAGGGGATTATAAAGAGTAATAATTTCAGTTCTCCTTTTTTATTAGCGAGTCCTTTTCTCTTGTTTTTTTCTGCCCAGTCTATAAATACCATGGCGATGGCTGAGAGGTATGAATAGATAGCGTAAAGTCCTGCAAATAGGAGGGAAGAACTTTTATCCATACTGAAAGCTGCTACTAGGCTTATCGAAATTACAGTAGCGATAATGGATAGCGTATTTCCATAAAGCAAAATGCAGACCGAAGAGAGTATGCTTCCAGCTATAGATAGCCAATAAGGGGCATTAAATAGATTTTTATAAACGCCATTTTTTACCATAAGAGCGAATATCAAGAGAAGATTAAATAATAAATAATTTACACCTGCGGATTGATTGTAAAAGAGATAGCTGTATGCCGCTAAAGAGCCAAGGAGTAATAGGTCATTTTTTTTCATTTTCATGTTAGTTTATATATTTATTATAAAGTACTTTGTATTTCAAAGTATAAAACCA
>JAYSUZ010000018.1:0-2211 GCA_043718845.1 Cytophagales bacterium | reverse complement strand
GTTCTGTAAAATGCAATCCAGCAGTAGGTGCTGCTACAGACCCTTCCTCTCGTGCATAAAGCGTCTGATAACGCTGAATATCGATTGCTTCAGTAGTTCTAGCTAAATACGGTGGAATAGGCATGATACCCGACAAGTGCAACAATTCTGCAAAATTAAGATGCGCGGGTGTCCACCGAAATTCAATAATGAATACGCCTAGTTTTCGTCCTTTAATTTCTGCTTCTATGGCTATAGCATCGTTTGAAAAATAAACAAACTGCTCCTTCCATTTATTAGCCTTTCCTACAAGGCAAGTCCACTGCACACTCCCACAGTTCGATAGCGCTATGGCCATATCGTTTTCCAATGCTGGCTCAAGGCAAAAAATCTCTATCTTATCGCCCTTATTATTATGAAAAAACATCCTTGCTTGTACTACTTTCGTATCGTTGAAAACCAAAATAGAATCGGGCAAAAGATACTGATCCAAATTCAAATACGTATCTTCTTTTATGCTTCCTTCTTTGTATAGTAATAATTTGGAAGTATCTCTTTCCGCAAGAGGGTACTGCGCTATACGATCTGGTGAAAGCTCGTAATGAAAATCTTTTATCGATATTTGTTCTGGCTTCATAACCCTAACTATTATTTTTCAGTTCCTATATATTTTTGAATCATTTCTTCTACACTGTCCTCTTTGTGATTCATAAATAAATTTACATGAAATTCATTTAAATAATCAAGTACGTGAATAACTTCTTCTCGTTGTTTCTCTGTCAGATTTGCAACTACCAACATTCCTACTTTCGACATTTCCTCAAATGCTTTTTGTAATGTCTTTTCCCCTAGTGCTGTTATTTTTAGAAGCTTAGAACGCATATCGTCCTTATTGGCATATTCTTTAATATAATTCAATTTTATCAACCTTCTCAAAATCTCTGTACCTGAGGTAGGTTCAAAAAGATTCATTAAAATGACATCCGATTTTTTAGGATTTTTTAAATGAAGTGTCGTAGCAAGAAACGTAAATTCATCAAGATTTAAACTTAAATGATGAAGTGCTTTTTTAGAATACATCCGCGCATACTTATTCAACCGCCCAATAAGTATACCTATTTGAACAGCACTACTTTTTTGCTTATGATGGTGCTTCAATCCTTCTTCATACGAATCCCATTGTACGGCATAGTCACGCTGTTTTTTCAGAAGGGTATCGCCTACTTTCTGCTTTTGATCTTGGTTCGAAAGCCAATTACCAAATTCTGCCAATTGAGGATTAGGATAAATTTTCTCATATTCACCCCACTTCTCTATCAACTCGGTTATCTTAGTATAGGACATAGTATAGTTATTAGTATACAAAACTAACATTTATATATTTTAATACAAAATTGTATGAAAATATTTTTTTTATTACAATATTGTACTAATTTTGGCTTTTGAAATACTATAGAAACGATGAGTAGTAATACACAAAAAATAGTGGCGCGCGTAGAAAATGCCTCCAAAACGTATAAAAGCGGAGACGTCATAATTACTGCGTTACAAGAAACCAATTTCGAAATGAAGAGCGGCGAACTCGTACTCATCATTGGGCCATCAGGCTCGGGGAAAACGACCTTACTATCCTTATTAGGCTGTGTCATCTACCCCACTACAGGCAAAGTGCTCGTAGAAGATTCCAACACAACAGGAATGAATGAAATCCAATTGGCGAAAGTAAGATTAAACTCAATTGGATTTGTGTTTCAAAATTTCAACCTCGTAGCGCCGCTTTCAGCATTAGAAAATGTTATGTTTCCTTTAACGCTTCAAAAAATCCCTGCAAACGAAGCGAAACAAAGAGCATTAAAAGCACTAGAAGGCGTAGGCCTTGCGGACAGAGCAGGTTTCAAACCAAGACAGCTGTCTGGTGGCCAACAACAACGTGTGGCTATTGCCCGTGCGTTAGTTACAAATCCTGCCTTATTATTATGCGATGAGCCAACTGCTTCTTTAGATTCCGTATCGCTTGTAACGGTAATGAAAGAATTAAGAAAACTTGCAGAGCAAGGAAAAGCCGTAGCCGTGGTAACCCATGACCCTAGGCTTAAAGAATATGCCGACAGAACAATCTATGTTGAAAACGGCAAGGTAACAACTCAACTATCTACAGACTTACATTAACCTTTATTTATTATGAACTCTATGTTAAAATTTATACAACTTATCTCCTTCAGTGTATTGTCA
>JAYSUZ010000170.1:0-3776 GCA_043718845.1 Cytophagales bacterium | reverse complement strand
CATTTGTGATGTAAGTGATGTACATACACGTATCGATGTTCTGTTTCACTCCACTCTTTAGGCATTTCAGTAGCCATTAACATTGGCAAATCAATCATTTTTGCTCCGTCACCATGAGTAGTTCCTATTAAATTCTTGAAGTATTTGAAATACTTTCTGTGAGCAATAGTCGAATCAAAAGATATGTTTTCGCAATTTTTGAAATAAGCCTCTATCACTTGTGATAAGAAAAAACCGCTAGCGTAGTCGTGATTACTAGGATTAAAACAAAAATGAACGTCGGCAACGGTTATTAGTATCTCCAGAATATCTACATACAATTGCTTTGCTATCAAAAAATTGGTATGCCACATTCCATCGGTATCTTGCTTGGTTCCGCTTGTTGTTTCTCTTTTTGGGCTATCTATGTGAAGAATATCGTTTCCTCCGATAAATAATATTTTATCAATTTTAAAAGAGGAAACTTTTTGAAGAATACCTTTCACCCCAAATAATGCTCTTTGCACCGCTATTTGGTTATTATAAGCTTCTCCAACTTCAAATGAACTACATAGTTTACCTACGTGTATGTCGGCGGGGTCTAAAACTAGCAAATAGCTATTCGTATCTGCTAATCGCTCTAGCTTTACAAATTTTGGAGAATACAATTGAAGACTTTCTATTAAATCATCTTGAAGAGATTTCATAGTTTCGGAATCCTGAGCTTGATAATTCGGATTAACTACAAAAGCACTTACTCCGCTGCCGTCGGGATTTTTAGTCTTAATCCAAAGGTTTTTCGCCGAAGTAAAATCGACATTTACACTTGCTGCTGCATCGTAAATACCTTCGTTTAAATCTAAAATCCGAGTTATATTCCTTGCGATATACCTTGAAAACTCTTGACGTTGATAAGAATCAAATTCTTTACTGATTTTTTTTACTACTTCTATTGTCTGAATTCCTTCATTTAACTGTAGAATCTCCTTAATTTGTTGATCGTAAACATTCCATTTTCCTCCTGTATGTTGGTTTGCCATTTATTATTTATTGGTTAGAAAAACTTATTTCTTATTGTACTGTGAAAATCCTTTTTGGTATTCTTGGTAACGAAAACCCTTCTGCTTAACCATGGCCTTAAAATCTCCGTGACTCATGAGTTTTAGTCCTATAAACTCCCCACTCCTACTGTTAAATTTCACTACTTCCATAATGGTAGTAGGCGGGATTAAATCTGGAGCGTATTTCTTCTTGTCTACTGTTGCCAATTAGCGCTTAGTATTTATTATATCATCAATAGCTAATAAAGCACCTATCAAACAACCTACAAATACACACATACCTATTATCATCTCTTTTTTTTTAGTTTTTAAAATAAGGGGGATTGACGCTCCCCCAAGTTTCGTCTCTACGCTGCCAATCTCATTGGTGCATTGAAAAGGTTTATAACTTTTGCAGTTATTTGTAAAAAAGTCCTCAGTAAAACTCGTGCATTGCTGTCAAAGCCATTCCTCCCCAAATCAGTCATTTATATATCGGCTGACTAAACCATCAACACTTTACACGGCATCGATTTGTGGAAAGGCGGGGTTTCGAACCCCGGTCCAAACAAAAACTCATAATACGTCAATGAACAATCTTGTGAAAGATTTGGGAATCGAACCCAACACCTCGTTATGCTTTCGCTCACGGCTCTACCATCTGAGCTAATCTTTCCCCGACGTCTTTCCGTCTGTCAGATGTGTTGCACCATCACCACTCGTTCACCCATGAGCTTACGCTGGGATTTGTCTTTCCAAATTGTCACTCGTTAGATTATGCTTGCTAGACTTTATGAGTAAGCCTTTTTAACCTGTAGCATGTAGGCCCATTTGCAACTTAATGTAAACCTGTAATGAGTTTTCCTTATCGTTTACACCTTGCTAAGTAGTCAGAACAAGATTCGAACCTGTATGTTGGCTATTATTTAGATCTCGTCTTTCCGTCTGTCATCAAAAATCTCGTGGGCGAGGGCAGGAATCGAACCTGCGTGATAGCTTTCCTATTCAACGGGTAGCAGCCTAACTGACTTCCTCTACTTTAAGTATCTCTCTTATTTCGTTTCCCACGGGGTTTCCCCTCACCGAGTCGTATCTATCTAATGTCATAGCGTCTTCCATTCCGCCACCTCCCCAACTTTATTTACTCCAAAACCTTATATCCCGTAATCTTCTGTAACGTCCGAATCTTCTCATTCAACTTCTCATCATTACATCCCTTTCTATAAAGCCTGTTTCTTTCTACGTATAGAGCCTTCAATTTTTGCTCATTATTGGTCATTGTATCGTTCATGGTTTTAGTTTTTAGTTTCGGCTCCAGCCTGTGTCCGATGTATAATTCACCTTGACTCTCATTAGGATTGTTAATTATGAGTTTTGACTAAAACACCCTTATTTCACATCCACAAGGCAATATTATGCCATTCTGTGTTACCAACCAAACAAAAAGTGAATTATTTCACATTACAATATGAAATTAAGTTAAACTATAAAACAAGCGATTTAAAGCGTTAAAACTATTTACCCTTTATAAGAACCTGTCTAGAGCCTTATCGTTTAACATGAGTGATGAAAACTATCGATTCTGCTAAGTATTGTAGTTTATCCAGTAACGGTAGGGGTTTATATTGAGAGAGAAAAGGTGAGGGTTAGGGTTATATGCCATCTACCGCCCTGTGTTTGCTATTCCGGAACGTAACTTTTCAATGGGGTGGGTCTGCTTTTTGGTTTTACTTTTCAATTTGGTTTCAAATCGTGTTAAGTCTTGAAGTTGTTAGGGTTTTGAGTAAACTAATTGAATTAACAGTACTAAAACTGCTCTTTTCATTGCATACTTAATCTTAGTATGATTAGATTAAACTGATTAGAATATCAATGATAGCAAGGCTTTTACTGTTTGCTGGATCGTTTTACTCCGACTTATTGAATTATCTATGTAAAACTACTTAACGAACTGATTAACCAACTAAAAACCTTTGTTAAGTATTATAAACGTTGGTAAGTTTGTATTACATACTGCCTTATATCATACCTTTTCTATTCTTAGATTATTGACTCAAAATACTGGAATTATTGTTAGTGTTTTCCCTTTGTTATTTCCCTTGAGTAATTGTACTATCTGATTAATCAGTTTTGGTGCTATTGCGTGAAGATTAAAGACTTTCAATGTATTTACCTTGTCTAGTGCTTTGAGGTGCTTATATCGCTCTATTTGGTTTTGTGTTGTTTTGTCTCTCTTGGTATGTAATTGTATTGTATTGTTGTCTTTGTTGTTTCTTACTGTATTTATAAGCGTTAAGCAGTTTTAACGATATTCATTGTAAGATTATACTTTGTTTTGTAATTATTGTGTGATTTTGTTGTTTTTTATGCTTCCCTTGTTAAGTCTTTATTTCATTGGGTTAATTTCACATTGTGAAACTATAGCCGTTTACAAACGTTTAACATCGTAAATATTTCACATTATTGTTTGCGAGAACAATTTAACTGTTATATGTTTGCAGTGTTGAAAGGGTAGAGAATATCAATACAACGTAAAGCAGTAAAATAGTAAAGCACTTAATGTATTAAAACTTAAGATAGGTTGATTCCTTCGCAAACACATCTTAACTGAATGGTTGTACAAAGGTTCGATTCCTTTGCAGTTATCTAACTTAAATTTAATATTATGGAAACACTATCTAAATTATTCAACACAATATCTTTCTACTTATACAGTGGTAAATCACTTGGTATTAATAGATCACATTCTGGCTTATA
>JAYSUZ010000169.1:0-23446 GCA_043718845.1 Cytophagales bacterium | reverse complement strand
GGTTTTATTTTTTACTCCAGCGGACGCTGAAATAAAGAAGGTCCAAGCAAAATGCTTGAACCAGCAGAGAAAAAGCTCCAACAACGGCACAAACCTTTAGTTCATGCAATTAATAATAATAAACTTTTCTCGTATAAGTTCCTCTTAATAACATCTCAGAAAGTGCATTTTCAAAGTACCGGGTTTTCTTAATCCAGTTCCCAGTTTTGTCGTATTCGTACTTATATACGTAGCCATCAGTAGACTCGCTCTCATCTCCATATTCGTTGTGTTTTATTGTTGCCTCATTAACGATTACTCCCTGCTCATAACTCTTTCCAATTTTTGAAACAATATTGCCTGTGCTGTCATAATTATAATCAGCAGTCATATATATTCTTTTTCTACGATACATAGATAATTTTATTGGTTTGTTGTTGGCATTGTATTCGAAAACTTCCTTGAAATAAAGCTTTGGAGGGTCAATATCATAGAAGCCATGTTCTAAGCAGTTTCCATTATTGTCATAAGTTAAACTGTCTTTAGAAAAAATAGTATTTTTGTCATCGTAGGTTACACCTTCAGTTTTGTTTTCCTTGCTGTTGTATTTATAAACTGTTTTAAATTTGACAGTTTGAATGCCGGATACACTCTTATAATTCTCGGTTAAATAACCGTCCTTATCATAGAGAGCAGAGTCTTTTATCTCCTCTTTGCTACTATCCTTGATGATCGTAGCGATTGTTACTAAGCTTTTAATACTGCCTTTTAGATTATCTCTTTGCAAATCGCTCTTTTTATTCTGGTTGTTTTGAGAACAGGCTCCTAAAGCAAAGGCAGACAGAATTGCCATTATGGGAAAACTCTTTTTCATAGAATTGTTATTTATAGTAGCTAGGTTGTAAATCTAATAATACAATTTTTTTCGCCGTTGCAGGATGGTTCATTCACATTCAGCTCTCTTATTCATACCTGACTGTTCAAGACAGCCTTTTCTTCTTTCCGTTCAATACCAAATTATTACTAATTAAGCACCGAGAGGCGGTTTAAAGCCTTCGCTTGCACAACGACCTTGATAGACCTACTATCATCTTTTATACAACATTAAATAAACTTACAAACATTTATTTATTCACGGCACACGGGACATAGCAGTACGATTTCCCGTCTTCTGCAGTATGTGCAAAATTTGCACATACTGAATGTTCAACCAACTCTGAACTTTCAAAAATATTTTTCAAGTGCTTATTTACCAAAGTTCTGTCTACACCAAATAGGTCTGCTATTTTTTTCTGCGTAAGCCATATTGTTTCATTTTGCAGGAAAATCTCTACTTGTACCCTGCCATTTGGGGTATTGTATAAAAAAATACTTGTAAACCCACTATCAATTACCTCGTTTCGTTTTGCCATTGTTCCTATTCAGTTTTGTATGTTAAAAATACGGTTTAAAAAGGTTTCTATGGTATAAAGATAGGGAAATTGTGGCTTATATGGGAGTGTTTTTTTGTTTGGTTTGTTGCTCTCTTTATTTGCTGAAGTCTTTCAATCTTACTTAACACCTGGAGCATGTTGTTGGAGAGAGAAACTCCAGCCAGAGTGAAAAGATAATAAGGCTGTGAAATTTCATAACTCCGCACTTTAGTGCGGGGATTTCACAACAGGCAAGATGGGCTTTAGCCCTGACTATTGACTAAGAGTTTGGGCTAAAGCCCATCTTGTATCCATTCCGAACACCACCCTAAAGGGCGGCGTTACAACTAAGATTTCCCTCTTTTTACATTTACTTAGCGAACAGGGTCTGAACGCCAATAATTTCGTTGTTTGAATAGCCATTGGAATAAGCTCTGGCAAAATGTTTTTTATAATAACGATGGTGTTACATAGTGAAAGTCGCTTGTGAGACACAAAAGACGGCGAAAATTGTAACTTTCTGATTACTAGTACAATAAAAATTAGAGGGGGGTAAAATATTAGGTTGTTAAAAAATCTTGTTTTATCTTATTGAGAACAACGGAGTCAACCAAAAATAAATAAATTAAAATACATCAGTGTGGCAGCTATTAACACTGCTGGAGTAAAATCCTCTTACGCTTGGTCAGAAGTTAAATAAAATATATATTATGATTAGATTTATTATTGTTTGTACAGTTATGCTAACAGCATTATCTTCTCAAGCACAGCGCTGGGAGAGCGCTATGTTTTTTGGAGGAACGGATGGGGAGTTTACTACAGGTATAGCTATAATACCTGGAGGTAAAATAGCCATGGCAGGAAAGTTTGGCGATTCAATAGTTATGAAGAATGGAACATATTATGGGCAACTTCCTTATCCCGCCAATGATAATTATTTCGTGACGTTGCTTGATTCTAATGGGAATGAGTTATGGATGAAAACCTTTAGTAAAAATATTACAAATTCCATAGGAGTTATTGGCACTGGCTATAGTACGATGTTATCTGATAAACTCGGTAATACATACGTTAACGTAAATTTCACGAATACAAGCCCAACTTCCGTATACTTTAGCGGAGGGATAAACTACAACATGCCCGGAGCATCGGCATTGTTGAAGTTTGATTCGAATGGAAATTTACTGTGGTATAAATCTTATTCCAATATCATACGAATTTCAATTGATCATACTAACAACGTTTATGTTAACACAGTTCTTTTTGGAAATTTTAATACGGCCACAATAAACGACTATACGTTGAATTATACCGGTCTTATTGATCCAGTTTTTTTGTTAAAACTGGATCAAAATGGGAATACATTGTCAGCAAAAGTAATCAATAATAAAAATGTTATTAACTCTGTGGTATATGATAGTACAGGGAATTATTATTTGAAAGGAGGCGTTAACAATACTTCTGGAATTATTGATTTTATTGATGGAACACAAGATATTACCATTGCGCAGTCTGCTAGTTATTGGATGAAATTCGATGCCACAGGGAATCTTTTATGGGCAAAATATTCAGTGGAAGTTGGTGCAAGTCAACTAAGATTGGTATCAGTAAACAAAGAAGGGACATTGTTAGGAAATATCGCTACCCTAACACCTTCTTATAGTTTTAATTATGAAGGAGTTTCCGTTAACCCGAATGGCAAAAATTTATTGGTACATGTCCTGATGGATTCTTCAGGTGCCATTAAAAAAGTGGCTGAAGTTGAGGTAATGAGAACAGCTTTTTCTGCTTTAGGAGCTACGTTCAACAAGGAAGGATATTTTTATGCGGTGGGTCGCTATGCACCTGCAGCAATTTTTGGTGACAGCACAATTCCTGATGGCGGAAATAATTCCACTGATGGTTATGCAGTGAAGTACAATTCTGATGGAGAACAAATCTGGTTTAGGGCTATTACGGGATTGAATAATCAGCAAATTAGATATGTAGTAACTGACAATGATTATGTATACCTGGCGGCCAGTTTTGATGCAAGTGCTGCTTTTGTTAATGGGAAATATGTAGATGCTGAAATAGGATGGAACTATAATGATATATTTTTCAGTCGGCTTCGGGATTGCAATGCTGCACTCACCAAATCAGGACGCACATTACAGGCAAATTCAGGCATTGGCTATAAATGGTTTAGAGACGGGGCTGTTGAATCAGGGATAAGTACCCAGAATTATAGTCCTGTTTACAACGGACGCTATCAAGTAGAGGTAAGCTTTGCTGGTGGCTGTAAATGCAAAACTGCTTCTTTGAATTTTACCGAAGCAATTACAGCGATACACGATCAAGCCGTAATGGAATCTATACAGCTGTTTCCAAATCCTGCGATTCTCAATGTGATGTTGCAAGCCCCAGTAGAAGCAGGCATTCTAAGTGTATCATTACTAAATAGTCAAGGAAAAATAGTTTGGTCTGGAACTATGGAGGGGAGTGGTGAAATACCTTTGAAGGAAAAAGCTCCCGGTCTCTATACTGTTCTGGTAGTAAGCAGTAGGGGTTTCTGGCAAGAAAAATTAGTTGTAGAATAGTGTGCCTATTGAAAGTTGAAAATACTTTTTAAAGACCAGTTAATTTGTTTATTGAAATTATCATTTATAAAAAAACAACCAACATGAAGTATAAATTACATTCAAAGTCATTCTGTTTCAGTATTTTATTGACAGTATTGTGTACAACTGGAATTTGTCAGAACGCTATTGATATTCGCTGGAATAAACCTACTGAAGGCCCAAACTCATCTCCCTATATTAGTAATTGGATTAAAGATGGAGAAAACTATGTTGGCTTGGAATATATTTCGGCAGATATAAAAGGCAAGTATTCAAATTCAGGTGGCACTGTTGCACTTATCACGTATGCGCCTTCCCTCGAATTTGTAAAGGACAAAGTAGTGATGGTTCCTCATAACGGAGTAGGCACAAGAAACCATAAATCTTTTGTATTAAACAATAAATTCATTTTATTCTCAAGTTATTTTGATAAGAAAAGTAAAGAGGTTTTTGTTTACGCCTCAATAATTACAAAGGAAGGTCAAATCGAGAAACAAAATCGAATTGGATATCTGCAGAATGTTTCTTCTGGAAGTGATTTTTTTCTTAAGAGTTTATATTCTTTAGACAGCTTAAAAATACTAGTTAGCCTTAGGTATGAAAATGGTGCAAAGGTAGTAAACGAATTTATTTCACTAGACCAGGACCTCAATGAGCTCTGGCATATTACACCTGACTTGCCTTTTAGCTACAAGACTTTTAATCCTTCAGATTTAACCTTAGATAGAGAGAATAACTTACATTTTATTGTACACCTTTATAACACTGAAACAAAAAATATTTTCTTATTTTCTACAGATGGAAAATCAAAGAATATAACAAAAACAGACTTAGGTGTTTTATCTTGGGATGATCAAAAAATATACCTTTATGAAGACCGCCCTAATGAATTGAATGTGATTGTACTTTTTAAGTTTCACGATGAATCCAATGTAAAGACCGCTTATTCAAAATACAATAATCGCTTATATGGGTATAGAAAAATAAAAATCAATTTGCAAAATTGGAATAAAGAACAAGACAAATTTTTTGAATTTGACAGTGCCTTTAGGGAGAATTTTTACAAAGTTGATGATTCAGAAAAGAGCGTCCCAATTTTTACGATTGACTTTTCAGATAGGATTTGTTTAAGTAACGGGAACTTTATTATTGGGATGCAAAATACTTATAACGACGGAACCATAGGAGCCTTGCACGATTATGCTGAAGTAAAAGAAAATATCCAATTTATGTGTTTTGACCCTTCAGGAAGTATCGTTTGGAAAAATATAATACAAAGATCTATCCGAACTAAAGAATTAAATTTTCTTCCTGGATTGAGAAGTTTTTTGACAGCTACCTATGGAAATAAACTTGTTGTATTGTTTAACGCTCATGAAAAATATATAGGCGATAGTAAGCTCAACAAAGTTACTTCCATGAATAATGAAAAGGAGGGTATCACCGTTGCTCATATAATTAATGAGGACAATGGAAGCAATGTTAGTATTTCAAGTTTAGGGCCTATCGTTGATAATGAAAAAATGATTATAAGTGATTTTATATTTAAAATTTCAGATCGTTTATTCTATTTAACTAAATCAAATACAAAAAATAGTGCTACAGGGGTTATCAGTATAACCAAATAACCTGCTGGCGCGGACATCCTGTCCGTGTCTTCTATGAAGAAAATTTCCGAATTTTCTTGCTTTTCCGTTACCTATCGGCAGAACAACATAAATGTTATTCAACAATGCACTCCCTGCTGGCGCGGACATCCTGTCCGTGTCTTCTATGAAGAAAATTTCCGAGTTTTCTTGCTTTTCCGTTACCTATCGGCAGAACAACATAAATGTTATTCAACAATGCACAACGGTGCTAACTTCCTTCTCGCAAATCTATTTTCTCCCACTTACTAACCACACACGTCGCTACCGCGTTGCCCACCACATTCGTAGCAGAACGCCCCATATCGAGTATTTGATCTATTCCTAACAACAACAACAATCCTTCTCCCGGAATATTAAACGCACTCAGCATACTTGCTACCACAACAAGTGAAGCGCGCGGCACTCCAGCTACGCCTTTGCTGGCTACCAATAGAATCAACATCATACTTATCTGTTGGTCGATGGTAATATCCATTCCATACGCTTGGGCTATAAACATGGTCGCAAAGGTCATGTTCATCATGGAGCCGTCTAGGTTGAACGAATAACCAAGCGGCAAAACGAAGCCTACAATTTTGGGAGGACAACCAAATTTTTCTAACGCAATAACCAATTTCGGAAAAGCACTCTCCGAAGTAGCAGTGCTAAAGGCGATAAGAGCAGGCTCTTTTATGGCTTTAAATAAATTGATAAAATTTATTTTCAGTACATAACAAATTAACGCCAGTACTACAAAACAGAAAAACAACAGTCCTCCATAATAACAAACTATTAAATACAAGTAGCCCGATAAAATTCCTAATCCTTGTTTGGCGATGATGGCAGCCAATGCTCCAAAAACACCTAGTGGTGCGAAATGCATCACGTAGTTGGTTACTTTAAACATTACTTCGGAGAGGGAATCTAAAATCGTAAGAATGGGTTTTCCTTTCTCCCCAATAGCCGTAAGCCCTACGCCAAAGAAAATCGAAAATACCAATATCGGCAGTATGTCGTTTTTGGCCATACTGTCTATAAAACTAGTAGGAAACATTCGGTAAAGAAAATCGCTGAAGGTACCACCCGAATTGGCAATGCCTGTTTCGGTGCCCGTTACAGGCAAACTCAAATGCATCAACAATCCTGGTTTGAAAATATTTACCAATACCAAACCCAAGGTCAACGAAAGAATAGTGGCAAAATAAAAGTACGCCAATGTTTTAATACCAATTCTCCCTACTGCTTTAAAATCGCCTAGCTTGGCTATCCCCACTACAAGAGTAGAAAACACTAAGGGCGCAATAATCATTTTGATAAGCTTCAAAAAAATATCGCTCAGTATTTTTAAGTCAATAGAAAAAGCAGGTAAAAAATGACCGGCTGCAATGCCGAGTGCCATCCCTAAAAAAATTTGAGTGGTGAGGTTCAATTTAAATTTTGCCATTCTTCATTAATTTATTTTTTAAGGGTACTAAATAACTTAATAAATTTGAACGCAAGGGCCGCAAAGATTTAGCAAAGAACGCAAAAGGATACGCGCCACGCCCCCTTAAAATCCGCGCAATCCATCAATCCGTTCAAATCAGCGATTCGAGTTTGATTACTTTATTTCTCAAATAGAAATCCGCAATCACCAATGCCGCCATAGCGTCTACGATGGGTACAGCACGTGGTACTACACAAGGGTCATGCCTTCCTTTTCCTGAAACGGTAACTGCTTCTCCTTTTTCGTTTACACTGTCTTGGTCTTTCATGATGGTAGCTACAGGCTTGAAGGCTACACGGAAATAAATATCTTCGCCGTTAGATAAGCCCCCTTGTATACCACCCGAATAATTCGTTTTGGTACGGACTTTTCCTTTTTCTAGAATAAACTCATCGTTGTGCTCAGAACCACGAAGGGCGATTCCGTCAAAGCCACTGCCGTATTCAAAGCCTTTTACGGCGTTGATGCTCAACATTGCTTTGCCCAATTCTGCATGTAATTTATCAAATACCGGCTCTCCTAATCCTACGGGACAGCCTTTGATAACACAAGAGACAACGCCACCGATTGTATCTTGGTCTTTTCTCACCTGGTCGATAAGTTCGATCATTTTATCGGCCATTTCCGGGTCAGGGCAGCGTACTATATTGTCGTCCGTTTTACTTAGATCGAGTTCTTGGTACGGTTTTTCTAATTTTAAAGCACCCGCTTGCGAAACATAAGCGATTACTTCAACGCCTATTTTTTTTAAAAATAATTTTGCAATAGCGCCAGCGGCTACACGGGCTAGGGTTTCACGCGCCGAACTTCTTCCTCCGCCTCTATAATCACGAAGACCGTATTTCTCTTGGTAGGTATAGTCTGCATGAGAAGGTCTGTATTTATCTGCTATGTGCGAATAATCTTTGCTGCGCTGGTCTTCGTTGAAAACGACCATGGCTATTGGAGTGCCTGTTGCTTTGCCTTCAAAAACCCCAGAAAGGATTTGGATTTTATCCTCTTCTTTTCGTTGTGTCGTAATTTTTGACTGGCCCGGTTTTCTTCTGCCGAGTTCGTATTGGATAAACTCCTCGTCTATTTCCAATCCTGCGGGACAGCCTTCCAACACTACACCAACGCCTACACCGTGCGATTCTCCAAAAGTGGAGATCTTGAATATTTTACCGAAACTACTACTCATTTTTTTAAAACTAAAACTGCTGTACCTACTAACATTATTACAATAAATATATTTGCCCAAAATTTTAACTTATTTTCCTGTGCAAATAATCGTACTAGATTACTATCCGTATTGATTCTATTATAAAAATCTCCCGGATTGTTGACCGAAATATAGTTATTTTTCAGGCTTTCTCCACGTACTTTGAGGCTAAGTTCGGACGTTAGTGTATCAAACTTCCTCGTTGATACATCAAAATAAGGCCATTTGAACAAATCTGTTAATTTGAAATCGCCCGGTTCTTTGGGTGTCACATAGTATACAAAGGACTTGGAGCCATATACTTTCCCCTGTTGGCGTATAATTTCATAAGAAATACGTGGCGCATAAACATCGAAATTTTCTCCCGAAGTGGTTATCGGTTCGGGCAGCCTTTCTATATTGCCCTCTCCCAATATCGTAAACGTGTATTTAAAACTTTTTCCTGTCACAATTTTAGTAGTAGAAACAGATTCTATCATTTTAAAAAAACCTACAACCGATTGCTCCTTTCCTTTTTTTTGGGGAACGGCAAACACTTTTATAAAAACAGGTCGAGTAGAAAATTCTTTTCGGATAGGATTTCGTTCTATACTCTCGTTTTTATTTTTTGCCAAAGCGTAGGCAATAATAGAAAAGTCTAATTTTGGAATTGTAATTCCATTCGAATCAATAGGATAAAATACGCCTTCATAAAGGTTCCATTTAGCATATTTCTTATCCTTCAGCGTAATAGTATCGAGGAGCGCTTCATTAGAAACAGGAAAATCCTCTATAAAACAGCCGGAAGACTTCATTCTTTTTATAAGTTTCGTTCGTTGTTCATTCAAGTCAAAGAAGGTTAATTCTGCCTTATTCTGAATGGAAATCAAAAGTGAAACTGAAATCCCAAAACCTTCTCCAACATATACGCTTGGTTTAGAAGAATGAATATCAAGTAATACGTCCAATTTAGGTGCTTCAAATTCAAGATTATCATCAACCTTTATAATCAGTTCGTCGTCGACCTTTTGCTCCCGTTTCGAAGAAACTACGACCACTGTTTTTTTAGTACTATAAACATTGTCTTTTATTCTGATTTTGATGGGATTGATTGTGAATCTACCAGTTTTCAATGGTTTATAATATTGAATTATTTTAAACCCCTTCGGATCTTCTTCCTCCAAGTATACCGTTCGTCCCTTTTCAAAATCGGTGATATCAGGAAAAAAAAATTGTCGGTACGCTTTAAATTCTCTCTTATGCTCTTTTGAAAAGAACAATGTAACTGTAAATTTCTCTTTCAAGCTGATGTTAGTTTTCCCAACTAAAACATCAATTTCCTGGCTGTACCCTTTTGTACTGAAAATGAACACATTCAGCAATAAAAGTACTATTTTTATACTATTTCCACTATTTTTTATAACTTTTTTCAAGCCTTATCGTTTAATCATTAAAACAAAAGTAGTCTAAAACCGATAATATTCAGTTAATTATTACTTTAAAATTAAATAATGGCTTTCTTTTTGAATTCCATTTTGTATGTAATATATTTGTTCACTATTACTAAATAACCAACAAAAACTTATGTTAGACTATGTAAAAATAATCCTTCAGAAAGTAAGTTTTAACGAATATCTTTTTGAAAAAGAACTTAGCAAGAGTATGAACTCACTTATTATAGAGGATGTTCTAGAATTAAAACGGTGGTGTTATGAAAATTTCAGCGATTCTTACCTTATTATTTTGAACCAATATTTTAATTAATTACGGCTATTTCACAAAAGTAATATTTCTAGTCAATCCCTTGTGTTTTGTACGTTTTAATGCCGAATTTCTGAAGAGGAGACCAAAAGTCTCCTCTGTTATTTCCTCCCAGTCTTTGTTACTCATTGTTACCAATCCTTCTCTCGGCTCAAATTCTTGGTGTTGGTGTGTTTTAGAAAAACTATTCCATGGACAAACATCCTGACAAATATCGCAGCCGAAAATCCAATTTTCTAGTTTGCCTTTAAATTCCTCAGGTATATTCTCTTTCAACTCTATCGTTAAGTAAGAGATACAACGATTGGCATCAATCGTATAGGGAGTTTGGAGTGCATCGGTTGGACAGGCATCAATACAACGGGTGCAGGTGCCGCAATAATCTTTAATAGGCCCATCATAGTCCAATTCTATATCCAAAATCAGCTCCGCTATAAAAAAGAAACTTCCTGTATCCCGATTTATAAGATTGGTATTTTTTCCAACCCAACCTAGACCACTTTTTTTTGCCCAAGCCTTGTCCATTACAGGAGCCGAATCTACGAACGCTCGTCCATCAATAGCGCCGATTTCTTCTTTTAAAAACCCAATCAGGGTATTCAACTTGTCTTTTATAACCGTGTGGTAATCTTTACCATAGGCATATTTAGAAATTTTATACTCCGAATTTTCCAGTTCTTTTTCGGGATAATAGTTCAACAATAAAGAGACCACCGACTTTGCGCCTTCTACCAATAGACGCGGGTCTAGTCTTTTGTCGAAATGGTTTTCCATCCAGCCCATTTTACCATGCATTCCCTGGTTCAGCCAAGCTTCCAGGCGAGGAGCTTCTTCTTCTAAGAAAGCGGCCTTTGAAATACCACAATATTCAAACCCAAGCGCTTTGGCTTTAGATTTGAGTAGTTTGGTGTAGTGGGATTTCATTCTATAAAGGTAGGGAAAATCTGTTATGCTTTCCACTAAAAAAAACCTATACCCTAATATTTCTATAACTCTTATTTATATACTACTTTTACAAAAAAATAAATTAATAGTATGAGCGATTGTAGTTTTGATATTCCTTTCAGTATTCCCACAACGGAACTTATTGAAAGAGCACAGAAAGCCATAATAAAGGCTGGAGGAGAAGTAGGAGGCGATGTAACTGCTGGAAATTTTTCCATTCCCTCCCCTATTGGCAAAATAACGGGTAATTATACTATAGCCGAACAATGCGCTACGTTTAACATTACCGACAAACCTATGTTTCTAAGTTGTGGTTTAATAGAATCTACCATTCAGAAATATTTGTCGGACGTGCTGGCTTAGTTTTAGCAAACTATCAACTAAGATCCGTATCAAACAACGTTCCTGCTTGTGCCGGAGGCGTTTTCTTCAGATGATTATACGCCAAAGGGGTAGCTTCTCTACCTCGAGGCGTTCGTTTGATATAGCCTTCCATGATTAGGAACGGTTCGTACACCTCCTCTATTGTTTCGGCTTCTTCAGCACACGCCGTGGCAATGGTAGAAAGGCCTACAGGACCACCTTTAAATTTATCAATAATCGTGGTAAGGATCCGGATATCCATTTCGTCTAAGCCATTAGAATCCACACTTAGCGCAGCCAAGGCGATACGGGCAATGTCTAACGTAACAGTACCGTCGCCTTGTATTTGGGCAAAGTCTCTTGTACGGCGTAATAAATTATTCGCTATCCTCGGTGTACCTCTACTGCGACGGGCTATTTCGAATGCTGCCTTATCTTCGATGGGCATATTTAAAATTCCAGAAGACCGTTTTACAATAGTCGAAAGTAATTTTGCATCGTAGTATTCCAATCGTGCATTGATTCCAAACCGTGCGCGCAGTGGTGATGTAAGTAACCCTGAGCGCGTAGTAGCACCTATAAGGGTAAAGGGATTCAAGCCTATTTGTACCGATCTGGCATTGGGACCAGAATCCAATAAGATGTCAATTTTATAATCTTCCATGGCGGAATACAAATATTCTTCTACCACAGGATTTAGGCGGTGTATCTCATCTATAAAAAGCACATCGTTGGCTTCCAAATTAGTCAGCAACCCTGCCAAATCGCTGGGTTTTTCCAATACGGGACCAGAAGTAATTTTAATAGACGACCCTAGTTCGTTGGCTATAATATGCGACAAGGTAGTTTTACCCAATCCGGGAGGGCCATGCAGCAATACGTGGTCAAGCGCTTCCCCACGTTGGCGAGCAGCACCGACAAACACTCGTAAATTCGCTATTATTTTCCCCTGTCCTGTAAAATCCTCAAAACTAAGTGGACGCAAGGCTTTGTCGATCTCCTTTTCTGCAGGAGTAAACTTTTCATCGTCAGGTTTTAGATAATCTTCGCGCATGGGGAACTTTTTCTCTAAATTACGGCTTTTTGATCAAAGGATAAAGGTTAAAAATTAAAAGTTGCTCTTTTACGGATAAAAGATTGTGTATGGAGCTAAATAATGTCCTTTAAACGTTTACCTTTGAATTCTTATTTTCTATTACATGGATTGGTTTAGCGAGTGGTTTGATTCCCCTTATTATCATATTTTATACAAAAACAGAGACTTGCAAGAAGCCGAGTTGTTTATTGACAACCTAGCCTCTTACTTAAATCTTCCTAAAGGTGCTGCAGTTGCGGATATTCCATGTGGAAAAGGCCGGCATAGTCTTTACTTAAATAAGAAAGGCTTTGTAGTATCTGGCGCAGACTTATCACCTGAGAGTATCAACTATGCGCAAACGTTTAGCAATCCCTCTTTAGATTTTTTCATCCACGATATGAGAGAACATTTTGCTGAGAAAAAATACGATGCGGTGTTAAATATATTTACCAGTTTCGGTTATTTTGATGACCAAAAAGACAATCAACGTTGTGTGGATGCTTTTGCCAAAGCAATGAAAACGGATGGTATATTGGTCATGGATTTTATAAATTTTACAAAAACGATACGCACTATTTGTTTTAAAGAATCAAAAACCATAGACGGTGTTACGTTTCACCTTGAAAAAAAAATCGAAAAAAATCACCTCATAAAAGATATTTTATTTACGGACAAGGGTAAAGACTATCATTTCCAAGAAAAGGTCAGTATTCTCTATAAGGAGGATTTCATAAAATACTTTACCTTTGCGGGTCTAAAAGTAAAAGCTATTTTTGGCGATTACCATTTAAATCCTTTTGACTCCGAAAATTCAGACCGCTTAATACTCGTAGCGGAGAACGTAAAATAACAACACAAATGATTTTAACTATTTCAGTACTTCTTATTTCTACATTACTAGCAGGTCTGGCAGTGTTGCTCATACCAAAATTAGATTTGAGTAAATTTAAATTATTGCTTTCGTTCAGTGGTGCGTACCTCTTTTCTATCACGGTCATTCACATTCTTCCCGAATTGTTTCATGAAGCAACCAATTTAAGATTAACAGGAGTATATGTGCTTGCTGGTTTTTTTCTTCAAATGATTTTAGAATATTTCTCCTCTGGCGTAGAACATGGGCACATGCACCTCGACCATGACCACGGGCATAGTCATGAGCACCGTCATCTCCCTTACTCTATCTTTATTTCGCTTTGTTTGCATTCTTTTCTTGAAGGTACATTATTAATGCATCCTTTCCATACACACGCACACGAAGGCGCTCAAACGCTTTTGATTGGACTTATCTTACATAAAATCCCAGAATCTTTCGCCTTGATTTCTATCCTTATTTTTGGTTTAAAAAACAGGTATATCGCTATTGGCTTATTGATTATTTATTCACTTTGTTCCCCAGCAGGATTAATTGCAAGCAATTTACTCTTTCATGAATTAAAGGTTGATGAAACAATTTTCCAGTTTTTGTTTGCCATAGTAGCTGGAAATTTCTTGTACATCTCTACAACCATATTCTTTGAGACAAGCCCTGACCATAAGTTTAAGATAAGCCGTTTGGCAGTGCTTATCTTGGCTGCTGTGATGGCTATAATGGCCGAGATTTTAATGGGCTAACAATTTTAGTGCGAAGCAACTTTTTAGCCTTAGTTTTTCGTAGTATTTTGCTGCGTGCTTTACTATACCATGAGTCGTTCCGATGGTCTAATACAACTGATTTTTTTTAACCCTCCTCAATATTATCAATTTCCAGAATACATTTCGTATCGTAGTAAGCCCTTGCTCTACTGCAACTATACTCCCAAGACTCTCCTGTAATTCGTACAGGAAATTATGGTATAATTAGTTTAATATCAATACTTTAAATAAATTATATCCAGCGGAATTAAGATATAAAGCATTGTTTTCCGCTGATTATAGTTTTATATATAGCGGAAATGATATAAAATTGTATATTTACCGCTGATTTAAATGCTACTGTATCGACTTAGTCTACCACATAATGTTGTTATACCCTAAAGCAAAGTGATGCAAAATAGTTTCTAACAACGGATTAAATTTGTTTATGAAAGCAATTATAGGAAGAGAGAAAGAGAAAAGTAAATTAGAGGGAATCGCTACTAGCAAGAAATCTGAGTTTGTAGCCATTTATGGCAGAAGGCGCGTAGGAAAAACTTTTTTAATAAGGGAATATTTTAATAACGATTTTGCTTTTCATATAACAGGAATAAACAATGCTACCCTTAACCAGCAGTTGTATAATTTTCATCATACTGTTTTAAAAACATTTCGTTCAAATCATTCAAAGTTTCCTATTAATTGGATTGAAGCGTTTAATCAATTAATAGATTGCCTCGATACAACGACAACTAAAACGAAAGTTATTTTTATTGATGAATTACCATGGTTAGACAGTCCGAAATCAAATTTCCTAGGGGCTCTTGAGCATTTTTGGAATCATTGGGCTTCGTCAAGAAAAGACATTAAGTTAGTGGTATGCGGTTCGGCAGCTTCGTGGATGATAAAAAAAATATTGAAAAATACAGGTGGACTACATAATAGAGTAACCGAAAAAATAAAAGTGGAACCCTTTACTATAAAAGAAACGGAGTTGTTTCTGCAGAATAAAAAAATAATTTTAAACCGACATCAAATTATTGAACTCTACATGATTTTTGGTGGAATTCCCTACTACTTGGAGGCCGTGAAAAAAGGAAAAAGTGTGGCACAAAATATTGATGAAATTTGCTTTGAAAAAAATGGTTTACTTCATGATGAATTCGAAAATTTATATGCGGCTTTGTTTAAAAACCATGAAACACACCTTCAGATAATAGAGGCTTTGAGTAAAAAAAATATGGGTTTATCAAGAGATTCTATTTTGAATAGTACAAAAATTAATGATGGAGGTACATTTACTAAGGTATTGGAAGAACTAGAGGAAAGTGGATTTATTAGAAAATATGAATATTTTGGACAAAATAAAAAAGGTGGATTATACCAACTTATTGATTTATTTTCGCTTTTCTATTTTAATTTTTTTAAAAAAACCTCCGAGGAAAATTACTGGGTTGCCAATATAGATAGTCCAAAACGCAGAGTATGGAGTGGTTATGGGTTTGAATTAATATGCCTATTGCATGGAACTAATATAAAAAAAGCACTTGGTATCAGTGGTGTTCAAGCAGCCATGAGCTCCTGGAGAAGCAAAAAAGGCAATTCTCAAGCCCAAATTGATTTACTTTTTGACAGAAGAGATCAAATTATTACTGTTTGTGAAATGAAATATTCTTTAAATAAATTCACCATAGATAAAAAGTATGCTGAAAATTTAAGAAATAAAATAGAAATTTTACGCTCAGAAACGAAAACCTCAAAAGCAATTCATTTAGCTATGGTCACTACTTATGGTGTTCAAGAAAACGAACATTATTATGATTTTATTCAAAACAATATTACAATGGATTGTTTATTTGAATAAGCATTGATTTCCTCTCCATTACAATCTGATGGCTCTCAAGGATGCGCCTTGTGACTAACTATTATATAAGCCTCCAGCTTGTGTATATTTGTAATAGGATTATTAATCAATAAGTGTAACCTTTTTTCAGGACGAGATTCCTCTAAAGTTACATACATCAGTGTGCCAGCATCTGATTGCGGTGTGCGTCCAACTTTAAGAAGATAAATAATAAAATCGTAAACGACCAAAGCGAAGAACCTCCGTAACTAAAAAATGGAAGGGGAATACCGATAATTGGGAATACGCCTATGGTCATTCCTATATTCACCATAAAGTGGAAGAAGATAATACTGGCTACACAGTAGCCGTATATTCTAGCAAAACTATCCTTCTGTCGTTCGGCAAGGTTTACTATTCTTACCATAAATAAAATATACAATGCTATTAGAAAAGTACTGCCTATCCAACCGTGCTCTTCGCCAATAGTACAGAAGATAAAGTCGGTACTTTGTTCGGGCACAAAGTCAAATTTTGTTTGTGTCCCTTGTAAAAACCCTTGTCCAAAAAAACCTCCAGAGCCAATCGCTACCTTAGATTGGTTGACTTGATACCCTTGACCTCTTTTGTCAATTTCAGGATTTACAAGCACCATGATTCTATTTCGTTGATGCTCTTGAAGTACATTGTTAATTAGAAAATTAACACTAAATACAATCCCGATACAGATAATAGCTACGCCTATAATTAAAAGTGAGTTCAGCATTATAGGTTTAAAAACCACTTTTCGAACGGTGACAACCCGGATAATAATAACCAATGCAGACAATAATAACAGCCCTATGGATAAATTATATTTATCAAAAATTAACGTAAATATGAAAAGTGCTACAGCCGCAACACCAATAATTAATACCCATGGAGACAATCCCTCTCTAAAAAGCACCAATGTAAAAGCCGAAAATACCAGCACGCCACCTGTTTCATTTTGCAATAAAATAAACAAACACGGTAAAAATAAAATTCCGGCAACAATTAGTTTCGTTTTGCGTTTTTCAAATTTTGTATTTACATCGCCAAGATACCGAGACAATGCTAAGGCGGTAAACAATTTTGCAAATTCTGCCGGCTGTACTCTAAAATCTCCAATACCAATCCACGAATGCGACCCGTTGACTTCCAATCCGATAAAAATAGTGGCTATAACCATTAAGACCACGAATCCATAAAGTACATACGCAAATGCACTATAGAATTTAAAATCGATAGCAAATATCATCAATATAAGGATCCCTGCAGACCCTATCCAGAGCAATTGCTTTCCTGAATTGAGCGACAGGTCAAAGATATTTTGTTTTACTTCAGGATCTGGATTGTATACAACAGCAAATATATTCAACCAGCCCAACATTATAAATAAGGCATAGAGCAGTATCGTGATCCAATCAATGTTTCGGGTTAGACTATCCTGTCTCATTGGTATAATTTCTTGTTTTTGAGGATTAAATCTTTTTCAGTAACATTAGTCCTCATCCACCTTGTCATAGCAGTAGAAGTATCTGTCAAATATTTTTCAATCATTAAGTTGGCTATTGGTGCAGCCGTTACGGCTCCAAAACCACCATTTTCAACATATACCGCAATGGCTATTTTAGGATTACTTTTAGGGGCAAAGGAAATAAAAACAGAGTGATCGTCGCCGTGAGGGTTTTGTGCTGTACCTGTTTTGCCACAAATTTCTATGCCTTTAATTTTATCAAAATAAGCCGTACCGTGTTCTACCACCATAAACATCCCTTCTATTACGATTTGAAAGAAAGACGAGTCAATGGAGGTATAATGTTTTCCAGTATACTCTTTCAATATCCGAGCATTTTTTCCTTCTCCTATACATTTTACAAAGTGAGGAGTGTAGTAAAATCCTTTGTTTGCAACCGTTGCCGCAAGATTTGCCATTTGTATCGGAACGATAAGCAATTCCCCTTGACCAATATCCAGCGATCGAATAGTAGAATGTTTCCATGCCAAGTCGCCGTATATTTTATCGTAGTAGCTATTTGTAGGCAAAAATCCACCTTTCATATTGGGCATATCAACCTTTAATTTCTGTCCAAATCCAAAGGTAAACATGTGTTTTCGCCAATCATCAAAATTCAATTCAGACTCTCTATACTTGTTCGTATTTCTATTCTTATGAATCATCGTTTTGAATACGGTGAAATAATAAGGATTACAAGACCATTGAATAGATCCTTTTAGATCGTTAGGAGAAGGGTGTGGGTGGCAATTTACCCCAACAGCAGCCTTGTTGCAAGGATAAATTGTTGTAGGACGAAGCACGCCCATTTGTTGGCCTACGAGCGCTTGAGCCAATTTAAAAATCGAACCTGGAGGATACATAGCCATCAGCGGTCGATTAAAGAGTGGCTTCATCGGATTTCGGTTTAGCGAGTCGTAATTTTTTGAAAAATAACGTCCAGTAAGTGCATTGGGATCATACGTTGGGGCAGAAATGAAAGCGAGTATTTCTCCCGTAGAAGGTTCGATAGCCACTATACTACCAATCTTATTTTTCATCATTTCCTCTCCAAATTTTTGAAGTTCGAGGTCAATAGTCGTATATAAATTTTCGCCCGGCTCCGACAAGATATCTTGTTCCCCATTATGGTAAGATCCTTTTACAACGCCGTGTACATCTTTCATTATATACCGAACCCCTTTCTTACCTCGTATATATTTTTCGTAAGAAGCTTCCAATCCACTTATCCCGACCAAATCCCCTTGTTCGTAATACCCTTCTGTAGATTTTTCCAGTTGTGTCTTTGAAATCTCTCCTATATACCCAAGCCCATTGGCCAAGCTTTGGTGAGGGTAAGAGCGAATCGTTCGTTCTTGCCTATAAAACCCTTGACAATCGGCAAGCACATCCAACCCTTTACCATAGTCTTCTATAGAAAGCTGTTTGATGATTGGAACTGGACGATTTTTATTATAGCCCTTTTCTTGTTTTACTTTTTTTATAATTTGAATAAACTCCTCTTTGGAAATATTAAACGCTTGACAAAAACGAAGTGTATCTGGGACACGCATTTCTTTCATGACCACCATCAAGTCAATTACGATCATATTGATGACCAACATTTTCTGATTACGGTCGTATATCAATCCACGGAAAGGGTATTCAATAATTTTTCGGGTAGCATTTTTTTCGGCTTCTTCCTTGTATTTATCTTCCACCACTTGTAAAAAAAATAACCTCACAATATAAATCAACCCAACAAGGATAAAAATTAACTGCACTACAAGTTTACGTTCTTTTCCCATTGCTACTATCGATACGACCTTTTGAGTAGATATTGAATAAGCACAAGTATAAATAGTGTAAAGAAGGTACTAAAAATACTTCTTATAAAAACCGTCATGAAATAGTTAATATTCCATGCTTCCAAAAGGAAAAATAAGAAATGGTGCATAAAAATAAGTAATGCGGCATATTTTATAAACCAAATGAAACCCATAAAAGAAATCGATAACTCTGTAGAGGCAACATATCCGCCTGCCGGTGTTAGTAATTTCAAAACATAAGGACGAATATACGCAATGAATACGCAAACAAAAGCGTTCATTCCCGCCGTGTCGAATACCGAATCCATCAATATGCCAAAACAAAACCCAATCAACATTAAGGGTATAGGCTTAACTGTAACAGGCAGCATCAATAAATACCCGATATAAATAAAGCACAAAGCGTAGTCGAATAAGATAATACTCTTAAAAAACAAAACCTGCAAAAGGAAGAACAGGATAAAATATAAAACATACGATATGATATTGCCCTGTCTCATTTATTTTTCAATGATTTTTCTTCTAACAGTTCTTTTTCTTCCTGCAATTTATTATTCACTACATATACAAAAGACATAGCGGTAAAATCAGTGGCAAGTTTAACTCTAATATTATATTTTTTTCCATCGTCTACAATCGTTTTTATAGTACCAATCACAACACCGTAAGGAAAATTAGTACTAGATCCTGACGTAACGACGGTATCGCCTTCAAAAACCTTATGGTGCTTCCCT
The DNA here is from genome assembly GCA_043718845.1 of Cytophagales bacterium. Classification (GTDB taxonomy): domain Bacteria; phylum Bacteroidota; class Bacteroidia; order Cytophagales; family Cytophagaceae; genus JANYCO01. The sequence continues at coordinate 3,481 of JAYSUZ010000169.1, read as the reverse complement.
ACATTTATCAAATCTGCTTCTGTAGGATTTCCGCCTTTCCACTCTATAAAACCAGAGACATTTCCTCTCGTGATTTTCGCATCCAGCAACCATTTTTCGTTGAGAATGGATAAGACCGTGCTGTAATGCCCAGAACAATCTTTGACTCTTCCTGCCACACCTCCTTTGGTAGAGAGCACGCCCATACCGGGTTGAATACCATCTTCCGTCCCTTTGTCTAATGTGAAATAGTTGGACAATTTATTGGTAGAATTGCTTACTACTTTTGCTGTAAGGTAAGAATACTGATAGATACGCGCCGAGTCTACTGTTCTTTCTTCGTAAAGCAATTTTTGTTGCTTTACCTGCTCCAGCTGTTGACGAAGTTTTGTATTGTCTTCTGCCAGCACTTTATTTACAGTCCTAAGCTTAAAATAATACGTAACATTATCTTTTGCTTGAAGCATAATGCCCGTATATACATTTGAAGAATTGAAAAATGAAGCGCTCTGGTAAGTATTAAAACGTACTACCATCCAACCACAAAATAGTTCCAAAACCAAAAAGACAGCAATTGCTCTATTACGATAAAAGAATTCAAACAGACTCTGCATTGTTATTTATACAATAGGGTGTTCAAACATTATTGAGTCATTACTACTGCTCTGAACTTCTCTACATCTTTTATAGCAATACCAGTACCTCTTACTACTGCTAGCAAAGGTTCTTCTGCTACGTGAATAGGAAGTTTTGTTTTCATAGCCAAACGTTTGTCTAGTCCTCTAAGCAAGGCACCACCACCTGTAAGGTGTATACCATTGTCGTAAATATCGGCAGACAATTCTGGTGGTGCTATTTCTAATGCTTTCAATACCGCTTCTTCTATTTTAGAAACTGATTTATCGAGTGCAAATGCGATTTCGGAATACGATACTTTTATCACCTTAGGGATACCTGTCATGAGGTCTCGACCACGTATTTCGTAGTCATTTGGAGGGTTTGCTAATTCGGTAAGCGCCGAACCTACTTCGATTTTTACTTTTTCAGCAGACCGCTCTCCCACCAATAGGTTATGTTGTCTTCTCATATAATCGAGAATATCTTTATTAAACACATCCCCTGCTATTCGGATAGATTGCTCGCACACAATTCCAGAAAGTGCGATGATGGCAATCTCCGTAGTTCCACCACCAATGTCTACAATCATAGCACCGTTAGGCTGTTCGATATCAATGCCCAAACCAATAGCGGCAGCAATGGGTTCGTAGATCATGTATACCTCTTTCGCGCCTGCATGCTCTGCAGAATCTTTTACGGCTCTTTTTTCTACTTCCGTAATCCCTGAAGGGATACAAATCATCATACGGTGCGATGTAGTCCCAAACCACCTCTTATTTCCACCGTCTACCATTTTTATCAGCCCACGTATCATGTGCTCTGCCGCAGTAAAATCGGCAATTACACCATCTTTTAGAGGACGTATTGTTTTGATATTTTCATGCGTCTTCTCGTGCATTTGCATGGCTTCCCTACCTACTGCACGTACTTTGCCACTGATTTTATCCATTGCTATTATAGACGGTTCGTCTACTACAATTTTATCTTTGTGAATAATCAAGGTATTTGCAGTACCCAAGTCAATCGCAATATCACTCGTAAAAAAATCAAATAATCCCATTTTAAGTTGTTGTTAATTGTTCGTTGATGGTTGTCCGATACTATAATGTCTGTTATTTTCTTAAATCGTACTTCTCAAGTTACATAAAGTTATGAAAATAAACAAGAAAGACTTTTAATGTTTAAAATGTCTAACCCCTGTAAATACCATTGTGATGCCATTGGCATCACAATAATCGACAGAGTCTTTGTCTTTGATCGATCCTCCTGGCTGAATAACGGCTTTAATACCTGCCTTATTAGCTATTTCTACGCAATCTGGGAAGGGGAAAAACGCATCCGAGGCCATTACCGCCCCCTCCAGACTTAAGCCAAAACCTTCTGCTTTCTCTATCGCTTGCACCAACGCATCTACTCGAGAGGTTTGTCCTACGCCACTAGAAACCAATTGACCGTCTCGTGCCAGAATAATGGTATTGGATTTGGTATGTTTCGCTATTTTATTGGCAAAGATAAACGCCTTTTGTTCTTCTTCTGTAGGCATTCTTTTTGTCATTGGCTTCAAATCTTTCAAGCCTTCGATTTTCATATCCTTGTCCTGCTCTATCACACCGTTTAGGAGCGTTTTAAACTGTTTGTTAGAAAGTGCTACCGGTTTTCGTTGTAAGATGATTCTATTTTTCTTTTCCAAGAGTACTTCCACCGCTTTTGCGGAATAAGAAGGTGCTATGAGTACTTCAAAGAATAATTTATTAATTTCCAAGGCGGTTTCTTGATCTACTTCTTTGTTGGTAATAATAACACCTCCAAAAGCAGAAACGGGGTCACATTCCAAGGCATTCAAATAGGCCTCTTTCACTGTTTTTGCGGTAGCAACGCCGCAAGCATTCGTATGTTTTAAGATAGCAAAAGTAGTATCCGTAAATTCATCAATCAACGCCACTGCGGCATCTACGTCTACAAGGTTGTTGTAAGACAATTCTTTTCCATTTAGTTTGTCAAACATCGCTCCTAAATTGCCATAGAAAACGCCTGTTTGATGAGGGTTTTCGCCATAACGCAATACCTGGAAATCTTGAATACTTTGTTTGAAATGTTTTATTTCTTCCCCACTGAAAAAATAATTAAAGATTGCCGTATCGTAGTGCGAAGACGTGTCAAATGCTTTGGCAGCAAAAAGTCTACGCTCGTTCAACGAGGTCGTACATTCATTTTTCGCCAAAATATTTTCCAAAAATGGGTATTGACTTTTATCCGAAATAATCACTACATCTTTGAAATTTTTAGCCGCTCCACGAATAAGGGAAATGCCTCCAATATCTATTTTTTCAATTGTGTCGTCGTCGGAAGCGCCAGAAGCTACGGTCTCTTCAAAAGGATATAAATCAACAATAACCAAATCAATAGCAGGAATATCGTAATGTGCTGCTTCGTTCTGATCTTCTTGATAATCGCGACGATAAAGAATCCCTCCAAATATTTTTGGGTGCAGTGTTTTCACTCTTCCTCCAAAAATGGAAGGGTAAGAAGTAAGGCTTTCTACAGACGTAACTTTAATACCAAGGTCTTCTATAAATGTCTGTGTACCTCCGGTAGAATAAAGGGTTACACCATTTTTGTCGAGCAGTTTTACCAACGATTCTAGACCGTCTTTATAATAAACTGAAATTAAGGCAGATTTTATTTTTTTAGATTCCATTATATGGAAATTAGGACAATAAAGGTGAACTTATAATTTAATTAAAGATAGTCGATACATTTAGCATCGTTTGATATTATCTAATAAGCAACAAAATTAAATAATTACAACAAAAAAGCCTAAATCATTAGGGTGAAATTGCACAAAACTTAGAAATGTGGATAAGTAGTACATAGCCCTTGCCAA
>JAYSUZ010000168.1:0-3782 GCA_043718845.1 Cytophagales bacterium | reverse complement strand
TGTACTTGTAGTATCTTGGTCTGTTCGCTCTTTTATAGAAATATCGGAATCCATTTTAACACTGTCGGGTAAGTTTGTTAAAAAAAACATACTCATATCAATCGCTTCATGTTTATAAGGCAAATCTGCATATTTAAACATCTCAAAAAGAAAAGGCAAATCATTTGTGGTATAATCCGATTTTTTAAATAGCTCATCAAACCCTGCTAGGTCTGCCTCTGATTCAATTTCCCTCGAATAATTGTTTTTTGTAACCAGAAAATCTTGGTTATCCATCCATCTATAATCGCCTTTTTTATTAATTATTTTTTGCGTTTCTACATAACTCTTTAATACATGTTGCTTTTTGTAATGCATCACTTCATGCGCTATTACAAATGCTAACTGAGACTCGTTTCGAAGGTAAGCCAACAAGCCCATATTGATAAAAATTTGACCTGAGTTTGTCGTAAAAGCATTCACTACGGGAGATTGTACAATATAAAACTTCAACTTCGATCTCAATTCATGATCTTTTTCAAGCAGTTTATCGGCTACTTTATTGATATATTGACTTATCGTATCGTTGAATATAACTTTACCGTTATAAAGTAATTCTCGAATATCAAAACTACTTTTCAAAAGAAATTGATTTTTTGCTTTCTTCTCAAACCGCGCTTCTTCCTTTGTAGTAGAGCTCGCTTGATTCGATTTTTTATAGCTTTCGGAAGACTTTATTATAAAATCTTCGGGTATTTTTCCTTTCGACTGCAAGAGCTCAAAATCGTCTATTTTTTGAGCGCACACAGGACTTAAAACAATTAAAAAAAGTAAGGCGAAAGTGAATAAAAGTTTAGTCATAAAGGTTTTTTTCGTAAATTGCCTGAAATAGCATTTAAAAGTATGAATAAAATATTAAAAAGCCTCCTATTTTTATCGTTTAAATCGCTTTACCTTTTAGTGCCCATTTTCATACTCTTCTCTAGTTGTAAAAAATACAATCCAAATCCTGATGTTGCTGTAAAATTTTCAGAAGACGTTATTGCCTATAATGCAGGGGGGGTAGATACGCTCTATGTAAATTTTAGCGATGGATACGATGATAAAGGCACTATTTTATTCAGTACCTATTACAAACCCGATCCTAACAGCTATTACTACGACAACCATAAAGCAGAAGATTTTATCACAATCGTAAAAGCTGAATCCAATTATGTAATCGTCAAAAAAATCACCTACTCAGACAGAGCCGGTATTATTGCAACTCTATTAAATGAAGCACGCATAAACTCCAAAGACACGCTGTATTATGGCTACAGCGCTGTTCTTAACACGGGATCGATGTCCGATAAAATTGTCTTCACAAAAGCGGTAAGCTACTATACCGATGTTTTTTACATGAATCCGAACGGATCTGGAATCGTAAATTTCACCAATACACCTTATATTAGCGAACAATACCCTTCCATTTCACCTCTGGGTAAGGTCGCTTATTATTCAGAATCATCAAGCTATGGTGGCTATGATACCGTTTATGTAGCAAATGCCAACGGCTCTAATCTATTTAAAAGACTAGCGTATAATGTAACCAGTTTAAATTTCACACCCGACGGTAACTACCTGTGCTATGTAGCAAATGGAACGCCTGTTGTAGTCGATTTATCCAATATTGTCAGCACCTATTTCGTATTTCCTTCCTCCGGTTCACACAGTTCTACAGATTATGCCCATTGTGCCGTTTATGGAACTGCCAAAAATACGCTTTCTTCCTATTATGCAAGTTATGCTTACGATTATTATCTTGATCGTAATATAAATGGCAGCAACGACTTACTTGATTATACCTCGTCGTATCCCATAAAATTCCCTATTCTGTCTACTTCTTCAGCATACGCCTTGTATGTAGAAGAGCATTCTTATTATTCTATCTTAAAGAAATACGACATTGTCAACGGCTATTCTACTGTTTTAGAACCGAGCTACAGCTACTCTTATTTTTATCGCCCAGATTTCAATGGCAACGATACGAAAATTGTATACGAAGTCAATTACAACGGCTATTCGGACCTATACATTATGAACAGTGATGGCACAGGTAAAATTAACATCACCAACACCCCTTATATTGACGAGAAAAATCCTAGTTGGAATTAAAGCACTAAGGTTAAAATCCACCCCTTTTTAAATACGCTACTACAGCTGGTAATAGTGTAGAATGCCCCGCTTCTAAGTGTATAATAAACTTCGACGAAACGAAATTCGTGAGTTTCGACACTTTTTTGTATGTAATAATCTGATCCTGCTTACCTAAAAAAACTGTAACCTTCGTGTTGTGCTTATTGAATAATGCGGCGTTTAGTTTCGGCTCCGATTTCAACGCTCTATATACAAGCCATGTGTCGTAAACCCTCTTCCGTTGTGCCTCCGAGCGCAATTGGCTTTCTATAAAACGAACGGTAGAAGCAGACATACTATTCAAAAAATGCCCCATTGCTAAGAAAAATTTTAGATAACTCCCCTTCGCTAACAGCCATTTGAAAATAGCTCTTGTGCATACCGATCCTGTGGCCAAATAGTACCAAACACTAATCAAAATACCGTCAGGTGCTATTACGATTATTTCTTTTACCTTTTCGGGATTTTTTTTTGCAATACTCCATACCAATCGCGCGCCAATGCTGTAGCCCAACAAAGAAAAAGTAGAAATTGAATTCGCTCTAGTAAATTCAGAAATCAGTTCTTGTAGGAAGCTTTCAGACATAGGTTTCCCATCCTCCTTCCACGCACTTTTTCCATGATAAAAAAGATCAAAATTATAGATACGATATTCGCTTGCAAGCACTTCTTCTATCTCAAAAAAAGAGTGCCCTGTAAGGCCAAAACCATGAAAACACAAAAGAGGAATAGAACCACTTCCATAAATGGAATAATGGAGTGTAGCTTGTTTGTAGTGGAAAAAATGAAAGGCTCTTTCCATTGTACTACGACTTATTGGATTGAATTGGTACGCCTTTTCTGCTCCGTCAGTTTCATATATACGATATAAAGTGACAAAAGAAGTGTAACACTATTAGCTAAAATAATAGGCAGTTGATTCAATATAAGACCATAACTACCCCAGCAAATAAGGCCTACGCTAAAAATTAAAAACATAGATAAAGAAATTGAATCGGTATCCTTCGTTTTATACACCAGCACTACCTGAGGCACAAAAGCCGCGGTAGTAAGTAGCGCGGCAATGTATCCTAATACTTCTATTTTTGAAACCATTTTAGAGGCTAGAAAATCAACTATAAAGAATAGAAATTAGAGGCAATACAACAATCACCTCTAATTTCTATCTTATAACTTAAACCATTTCTTCTGATTTTTTACCCATTCGGTTACGCTCACTTTCTTCTAACCACATTTTACGCATACGAAGTGCTTTTGGTGTGATTTCAAGAAGTTCGTCTTTCTGGATATATTCCATACATTCCTCTAAAGAGAATTGTATTTTAGGAACAATCTTAACGTTATCGTCCGTACCAGAAGCACGCATGTTCGTCAATTTTTTACCTTTCATTACGTTTACAGTAAGGTCGTTTCCACGAGTGTGCTCGCCGATTACTTGACCCATATAAACTTCATCACCTGGATCTACAAAGAAATTTCCTCTGTCTTGAAGTTTATCGATTGCATAAGCAGTCGTATCACCTGTTTCACCAGAGATAATAGAACCGGAAGTTCTACCTGGGATAGTACCTTTGTAAGGCTCGTATGCTTTGAAACGGTGGTTCATGATTGCCTCCCCTTGAGTGGCA
>JAYSUZ010000167.1:0-23570 GCA_043718845.1 Cytophagales bacterium | reverse complement strand
GCCAGCGCGTTTCCTGCTGTACCTGCTCCTTGAACAATATTAGCCATTCCTTGCGCTTGGTTTTGGCTAGCAGCGTTGTATTGGCTAGACAAAGCAGCAAGTTTGTTTGCGTTCCTTTGCTCTTTAGTTTGTTGGATACGTTGTTCGTCTTGCGCTCTTACATTGGTGATGTTGTTTTGTTGTTCGTCGAGATTCGCTGCTATTCCATCATTCACATCTTGGCTAGCCTCCGAAACTCTTCCAATACCCCCAACTAAAGCCCTAGACCCTGCATCTTGCAAAGAATTCACTTGAGTTGCCGCTAACTGAGCTTGCTTCTCTTTTTTAAGTTCAGCTCCTCTAGTAGAAACTTGCATACCATCGGCGATATTCATCAACGGAGCCTCTTTTATATTCTTAATCTCATTAGCGATTTTCTTCTTGTTTTTACCTTCAGTGAACATACTTACTACTCCTGTTACGGCTCCTAATGCTCCGGCTCCTGCGCTTACTGCTGTGGCTGCTCCCATTTATATTTTTTTTACGTAGTGATTAACCGCCGAATCTCCTAAATCAAATCCTACTTTTAATAGCGGATCAATAATAGATTCAGTTCCGGAAGTCGTAATCACGGTTAATATTTTTTTTCGTTTACAATATTTAAGGACGGATTCTAATAGAAACTCCATACCTCCTACCTTTTTCTTATAATTTACATTCTTATTACTCGCCGGCCAAGCAAGCCAAGCAAGCTTCGAATCTGTGAAATAAAGCCAAATACAATAAATTGGAACTTCATCAGCGTAACAGGTAAAAACATTTTCTGGGAGTATCAGACTACTTACTTCAGAGAAATTATGTCCTTCTAACCATTTGCAGAAAATTGGGTAAAACTCCGCTTTCGAATGTTTGTGTACAATGAATTCCATTTAATATAATTTATTTTAACAAAGATATAAATTAAACGACAACAAACGTTTAAGGTCGGAAAGTATTTCGCTTTTTGAATTGTTGTGTGAATTATATTAACGTAATTTGTTGTGTAAAAAAAATATAAAAAAAATGGATCAAGACAATGTATTTTATTCAAAAGCTTTAGAAGCCACAGGTTGCAAAGTAGATTATCTAGAAAAAACAATAAAGACAAATAGAAATTTGGATAGGCAGTTTTACACCGATTGGATACATTTAATTAAAGAAAATCCAATGTATATATTTCCATTACGTACTAACGATAATGGATCTATTGGAGTTTTAGAAGGGTGGGCATTAATGCCAAATAATTAAGAACTAATAAAGAAAAACCCGCTAATCACTTAGCGGGTTTTTTTATTAAACAAAACTTTTACTCGACTCCGTATTAATAGCGTAAACCTCTGTCTTCGTATTTTTACTTAATGTAGCGGTAACTACCATATGATATCCCAAGAGTCCAGGACTTTCGGCTGATTGCGGTTTAGAGCATAAAACAAAATCTCCATTTACAATATTAGCAACGGCGTTTAACGTAAGGGAGTTTGGAGTTTTGCTTAAAATTGTTCCCACTAGCTGCAAGTTACTATTTCTAATTTCGTCGCCGATGGAAATCACATCATCTAATGTAAATCCAAAATTCAATACAAGCCCGTTAATCGTACAATTTCCAATTCCTTGACAAGACAGTAAAGAAGAATCAATTGCGTCATTAGAAGTCCTTATGTACGCTCTATAAACCCCTTCTTGCTTCTCAAAGTCACCCGCATTGATGTATCCTTTATCTAAATCAGTTTCCAATGATAATTGCCAAGCATCCGTTCCTTCAATTTCTGTCGTTTTGTAAATCTTTCTTTCGCTTGGACTTTGAGAGAAGTTAAATGTAAACTTACTTGGGTACTCTACGCCAAAGAAAGTATTCCTACCTGTCAATTGATTGTGTTCGTAGATTTCTCCGTTTTTAAACGCTAAAAACTTTCCGTTAATACAACACATATCTTCGGGATTAAAAGTCATTCTGCCTAACCATCCGTTGTCCTTATCGCTATAGACCCACGTTACGTACGATGAAGTGTTGTACTGAATATTTAATACGTACACATCATTAAATTGATCGTAGGTTCCGTTTACGTGATTAATTACATTATCTCTAAATAGAGTTTTAAAATAATTCTTTAGTCCTTGGCTAGAAATCTCAAACAATCCGTTATTTGATTTTTTAATTACAACGCCTCGGCTAACATCTGTATGATAAGCATTATTTCCGTAACTATCGTAACTATCAGCGTGAGTGCTTATCCCAAAATCACCTACGTAAAAATCTTGACTTCCTAGCACTTCAGAAATTTTGGATAAATTTGCGCTTCCGTCGGCATTAAAAAGAAAATCTTTGCCGTAAAACACTTGGGAATCTTTGTCTTCTTGGTAAACCTGTAGGTTTGTTTCTTCTCCTTTTATCTTGTAAATCGCTCCGTAGGATTTGTCAATATCGTCCTTGAAATTAGCCGTGTATAAGTTGAATTCGTTTAGCTTATTTACATTCGAACTAGAGTTGTAAACTCCAGAATACGTAATGTCCGTAGGTCTATTTGTTTCTCCATATTCGTATTGGCTTACTGCCGTAGGTAAAAAGTCAACACTTACATAGTTTTGATTGAAAGAGTCTTTTATCTGATAACTTTCGGCTCCATTTCCTTGAGCAAAGCAGTTGAAAGTTTTATTTAATAAATGAACTGATTGTTGGTGATCGCCATTTACTACATTGTAAACTTCGGGAGTTTCATAGTAAATCTCATTATTAGTTTCTTTACCTAATGTCTCTAAAACTAGATACCCATTAACGTTTCTAAGATTTAAACTAGCCCATAAAAAACCACTCCAATTCCCATTTCCAGAAGCAGTACCTTCAATTCTTAACATTGTTTGACCAGTAGCGCTAGGAACAAATGTTCTGCTAAATGTAGTTGTTGCAAAATTACCTTTTACTAATGACTTATTAAAAGCTAGCTGTTGCCCTTCCTGTCCTTTAAATTCGATGTTTGCAATTTCAGCATTATAAAAAGCTTCAAAACTAATATAATCTGCATTGGCAATAAATTGACGCTTGTAATCGTTCATTCTATTACTGTCGTCATTATGCCTGTTTGCGTGCAAAGTAATATCTAATATTGCACCGCTTCTTATTGGTATATCCACGTAAACACCTGCTGTTGTAGTTGCTTTAGATAATTTACCAATACCTAAATAAGAGAAAGGTCTATTGTTTTGAGTTGATGTGTTGTCTTCCGAAACTATAAATTCATCCGCAGAATAATCTAAGCTTAAATTCTCAGGCTTTATTTTCATATAAAGTCCTGCTTGCTCAAGTATGTTTTGACCGCTAGAATCTTTGTTATCTACCAAGAAATCCTTTTCTTGAAGTTTTATTTCAAGAACTTTTATTTTTTTTACAGTAGTTATCGTATTTAGAATATCCGCTTTAACTAAAAGCAAATCACCTTCTTTTACTTTGTTTTTATTTTCGCCGTCAATTCTTATCCATCTAAAAACTCCATCTACATAAAAAATATTAGAGTAAATCACTTCGTAAGCGCCTCTGTTTTCTTTTAATCCAAATTTATATGTAGTAGCCCATTTCGGGGGTTTTTGAGTCGCGGGTATTGTTACTTGTATTTTATTTTGAGTTGTACTATTGTGAATCGGGATAAATACGGTATTGTTTTTACTCGTTAGCGCCGTGGTTTTTCTCCCTTGTGCGTCTCTATAAATCTGACAAATCTCATAACTTCTGTACGATTTCATGCTTTTTTTACTTGCTGAAGAATCTAAAGTAACAACAGTAGAAACATTATAAAAAAACTCGTTTACATAAGTATTTGGATTTGGACTTTGATTTATAGTATATTGAACCGTAGGTAGTTTTACAGCAATTGTGCTACTGCTTAATGGCACAACTGTAAAACCAATATACGTAAATGGCAGTATGGCTTCGGACGGTGCATTAAAAGCAGTTTCTTTAAACATAACACTGAACGTACCTTCCAATCCGGTTTTAAAACCATTTGTTGTATCGTTTACTAAATCTTGAATAGTGGCGTAATCTTTTAAAATAACATAATTGTAGGTTCTAGTAAAAGTGTTCTTAACAGGTACTACTCCATTTAAGTATGAAGACTCTAAATCAAATGTTAAAAACAATATACCGCCTTCTTTTAATTCGGCTCCCGTAAAGTTCACACTCAAAGCACCTTTAGCAATTGTAGCTATAGTAAATGGAGCTACTAAAGGAACCGGCGAAGGAAAATTAGTTTGCGTCACATTTATGTTTTCTGAAGCTAATGGTACAGAAACTACCTGAGTCGTATAATCAACTAAAACTTTAGCATTATTACTATCCACCATAGGTTTTCCGTCCTTGTAATTTGCATACAAAGCTCTGTTACCCATAAAAGTTGCAGCAACACTTTGTTCCGGAACATTATCAAAACTCCTATAATATTGGTCTTGAGGCAGAATAGAATAAACCTTACTGTTATTGAACTGAATTGTTCTGTTTTCGGCGTCGGCCCATTCTTCGTCAGTTTTAATAAATTTATCGATAAGATAAACAATATCAGAATTACTCGTTTTAAAAAGCAAATCTACTCCTGCAACTTCTCTTGGACCAGTATTAAATGTTATATTACAAGCATTGTAGATATTCTCCATCCCTTTATTTTCTAAAGTAGAAAAGTCAAGGTTAAATTTACCTGGAGCAAAAGAATATTCTTGCCAAGAAGAAATAGCGGAGTGATAACCGTCTTTGTATTTGTATCGATAGCTAAATGAAAGAAATTTATCAGAAATAAAATTCTCAAAATTATCTACAGTATTAACCAATTCAACACTAGGTGGGTATAATGGAGGTGCTTTAATTAGCATAATCTCCTCTGCCGTGAACCAGTTTATTCCAAAACCTACTTTAAGATGATTTTCTTTCCATCGGTTAATATTAATAACTCTAGGAGGATTACTATCCCCAGAAAATTTTAGTAAATTACCTCCTTCTTGAGTTACTGCATCGTAAGGAGTTCCGCTTACTATAACGTCTACATTCCGTACTCTTTCTCCAGATTTAAAGTTCAATCGGGTCCCCGTTGTAGATTGGGCCACAATAGCAGAAACTTTTGTATCCGGATCGTATTCTATTACATAATCGTGATTTGTTCCCTTTACAAGGTTGTAGACTTTATTACTTGATGTATCTATTCCTACCCCAATGGTTTTTCCTCCGACAATATTGTAAGCAGTTTTAAGCGAATTTCCCAAGGCATTTTTGCCAATTCCGCCACTAGAACCGTCTACCGTAGTCACGAAAAAGTTTTCAGCATCAATCATCTCCTCCGAATCTACAAAACGAGAATCAGAATCTTTATTAATTGTACCTTTTGAGAATGTATTTTGTAGTTTCATTTATCGTATCCATTTTCGTTTCGCATTCAAACACAACATCACATCGCTTATTTTTACGTTCATCATAGCGATTTTGGCATTTTGATAACTAGCAAACCACATTTTCTTAGCTTCGTTTTTTTCATACATTGGGACTCCGTAAACATTTCGAACTAATTCGTAGTTTACAAAGTTGTACAAAGCTTCTTCAGCAAATTTTGATACCTTAATATCGCTTTCATTACTGTATTCTAAGCCGTCTGAAATGTATTCAAGCATTATTACTCTACTAGCATTATCAGAGCTAAAATGTATTTTTCCTACTCTTGTATCAATAGTAAATGTGCCATTAGCATTTTTAGTGGTATCTAATTGAAATTCTGTTTCACTAGAAGAGCCATCTGCAATATTCCTTTGTTTTACAGTATCGTTTATACCCGCAAAAAAAGTTGTCCCTTGTAATACAAAACCGTTGTCGTCGAATAAAATATCTGCGTTATGGTCCTGCAAATAAGCAGTTGCTATTGGTGATTTTGTATTTTCTGATAAAACCATCAAATCTCCTGATTCTGGATTTACATAAGAGATTCGAGCATAGTTCACATAGTCTGGAGGTAAGATAATATCTAGCGTATCTCCAAGCTCTAATTCTACGGCTTTTACTTCACGCAAGGCGTTCATCGAAAACTTCTTAATTCCTTGCTTGAATTGGTAGATGATACGGCTTCTACTTGGGTTTACAAGTAGATAGCCATCACCCGTATAATTAGCAATGAAATTACGGACCATCTCTTCTAAAGTGACGTAAACGTAATTCCCGTGATTTAATTCGTCTTCGTAGTATTCTTGGGGGTTCTGAGAAGCCATATATTATGATTGTTTTTGGTCCATAGTTACTTCGGCATTGGCAGCGGCGGCCACGATATCTTGCTCTCTAATCGAAACTCCGCAGTATGACATTACTTTGATAATAAATAATGAGAATAATGATTCATCAAGTTCCACGTCCTGTTTATCACTTGCCCCTGCGTTGTAAATAGGGTTTCCACTTACTGTTACATAAGTCCATTTAGGAGTTTTAGGCGTTCTTATATAAAGCAACTCTAAGTTAAATCCCGTAGGAACCGTTGGGTACACTTTAAAACCGTTTCCTATTTTCACATAAATAGGATAGGTTGTAGTAGGCATGTTTATTTTTGAGTTTATTAAGTTGTTGAGTTCTGTTCCTTTAGAAATTTGCTCTACATCAACTCGTTTTCCACTAGCGTTTTTGAGCGAAAGTCCTTCATCCCTATACTTATCCGAACCCGTATAACTCCAAAGTTCTGTTCCAGAATTATAAGTGAAATTTGAAGTGGTGGAATAAGCCGAGAATACATCAATTTGCTCTTTGATATTCTTAGGAATATCCGCGTACTCCGTACCGGTAAGATGCTTCGACTTATTTGCCAACCACTTATTATATTGATAAAATAGGTTTTCGAAAATATCCATTTGAGCCAAATAACAAAAAGAATCGAATTTCTCTGGAGAAATAAATCCCCTATTGTTTTTGTCCAATAAATGCAATACAGTGTTGCGAACTCTATTTATAGGAATCATAGTCAAGTATTTATCACAAAGATAATTAATAAACGACAACAAACGTTTAAGGTCGGTAAATATTTCGTATTTCACTTTTTATAGTGTAATATTGCATTATAAAAACAAACAATAAAATAAAATGGGAAAATGTACTGACAAAGAAGATCAAGAAGTTTGCACACAACACGCGGAAACATGTGCTAATCCATATTGCACTAAGCATAATTAAAAATGAATTATGAAAATAGAAACTATTGAACAAGCATCAGAAAGAATATTTCCTCACCATAAAGGATTAACTATTATTGCATCAAATAAAATAATGCTTCGTAGAGCTGCATTTATTAAGGGGGCTAATTGGAATAAAGAAGCAAATACAAATATTGAAAAAGCTTTTAATTGCATGATAAATGAAGAAAATGTAATTTTTAGCGAAAGAGGATTGTCTGAGATAAAGTCAATTTACGGACTGACATTAGAGCAATGGAAAATAAAATCTATAAATTATGATTATAAAATAGATATAGAATCAGAATCAGGTTTTGTTTATTGGGGTATTAGTTTAGAATCATTTATTTTTTAATATTATGAAAAAGAAATTTGAACCATCTTTTAAAGAAAAAGATAAAGATCAGTTTTATTTTAAAGATGGTGTTTGGATAAAAACTGATGAATTATGGATAATTAATTTATGGACAAAATGGGTTGTTTCTAAAAACGCTCACAGATACTTTGATAAAGATAGATATTTAATATTTGGAAATTATGAAAACATTTAATTAATAAAGAAAAACCCGCTAAAACTTAATTAGCGGGTTTCTTATTTAAGGTTATATCCTATTTAGTAAAAACTCGTAGAGTGTTCGTCCTACGCCGGATTCAAAGTACAGGACCAATTCATCCATTTCGTTCTGATTTTTGGCGATTTCCAAAATAGTTTCACGCTTTTTATTTAAAAATCTGTAGTTAGAATAAATCAACTCTCCCGATGCTAACGAAGCTTTGATAACTCCTTTCATTTTAATAGTAGGATCATTTGTGTAGTCGATGTACTTTTGAGGAGATTTCTCGCTTAACGATAATATTTCTTCTTCAAGCAAATCAGTACTCCAAGAATCTGTGTAATTAGCAAATTCTAAACTAGCAATCGCTCTATTTGTGATTTCGCCTACGGTGAAAACTAGGTTACTCGCTTGCAACTTCAATTTTTTCTCAGAAACTACTTGTTTTGATTTAGCTAAAGGATCGTACTCCTTAAAAACTATATTTAAGTGCGGATGTATCGCTAGGAATTTTTGCAACGTAACGTTGTTGGCAGGAACTCTTAAACGCCCATACTCAAAAATAATATCCGATTTTAATACCGAGCCAGGCTCTTTACTTTGTTTCTCTACAAAAAATGACGGTTGGTTTGTAGAGTAACGCATAATATGAACTGATTGCGTTTCTTTGTTAGTGTATTGCAACGCCATTGTATCTGTATGCTCTTTAGAAATAGAACAAGAGATAGGTTTTACAGTATCGCATAGCTCATACTCTCTATCTTTCATAACCCAATTCCTTAACTCTGGAATGTCATCAACGTTATTCTCTTGCTTAAATTGTGGCTGATTTTGTCCTTGGTAGTTTTGTTGTGGAGATGGCATCTGAAAATTCTTCATTTGCTCGGCAACCATTCTAGCAACCATGTCTGAAACTTGTGATACAGGAATAGAATCTTCTGTAACGGCGTTCGGAGTTTCGGCGCCTTCTTCTTTTTGCGAATCTAAGTATTCGAGCAACGGAATCTCTCCAACGTACTTTTTATCTAAAATTAATCCTTCTGCAACCATTCGCTTGTAAAGATTTGACAAGTGCGATGGTAATTTTACTTCTTGTGTGTCCATTTTATTTGATTTAATTTGTTAAAAACTGAATAACAAAGATATAAATTAAACGACAACAAACGTTTAAGGTCGGAAAGTATTTCACTTTTCGATTTTTATGGTGTAATATTGCACTGTAACTTAAACATAAGTAATTATGAGAGAAATAAAATTTGAATACGGGTTTAAAAGTGTAAACGGAATAGTTAAGAAAAAATACTATTTACACCAAATACCTTTTATTGATAAAAGGTGTGATGTTTGGAATATGTTGCCTTTAGTTTATGTTCGTCAATTCACAGGACTTAAAGATAAAAACGGTGTGGAAATTTATGAGGGAGATATTGTTAAAAATTGGGGTATAAATTACCTTGTAGAATATGAATTATATGATTGCTCTCAAGGATTTAGTATTGATTCTGAGGATGATGATTTAGAGGTAATCGGAAATATCTACGAAACTCCTGAACTATTAAAAAATTAAACAATGGAAAGAAAAATAGGAGACCCAAGACATTTTTTAATAAGCGACGGGCATAAAGGAGTAATCGTAGACAAGAAGCCAAAGAAAAACCCAATGACGCACTTGACACCGAAGAAAAAGAAACGAAAATAATTATGGAATACTATAAAAACTTAGAATTAGAAAACATTGGTTACATCGACGACGACGGAATTTCTCAAATAGAAAATTGGAAAGACATTCCTGATTACGACAAAAAGTATAAAGCAAGCACGCTAGGAAGAGTAAAAAGTAGCATGCCTCATAATGGAACCTTAGAAAGGATTTTAAGGCAACATACAACTAAAAAAGGTTATTTAGGATGCGGACTTTATAAAGACAGAAAACGCACAAGTTTTCAATCACATAGAATCATAGCTTGCACATACCATCCTAACCCATTGAATCTTCCGGAAGTAAACCATAAAAAAGGAATAAAGACAGATAACCGACCATGTGCTATTGAGTGGAGTACTCATGAAGATAATATTTCACATGCAGTAGAAAATGCCCTAATTCAAAAAGGAGAGAAATGCCATGGAGCAAAACTTACAGGAAAACAAGTTTTAGAAATCAGAGCAAGTAATTTAATGCAAAAAGAGTTAGCTATGATTTACAAAATATCAACCACAAGTATAAGTGGTATTAAAAGAAGGTTGTATTGGACGCATATTTAATAAAAAAACCCACTCTATTGAGTGGGTTTTAGTTTTAAAATTATAGCTTAACCTCTAAAAAGTACGGTATTATTCCTACCAATTAGCACCGTAGCCTGTTCTGACTGGAACTCAGTACGTAAAGTATCTGTATTCGAAGTCCCTTGCGCCCAGTCAAAGATTTGCATTTCGTAATCTCTGTTCATCGCACCATAAGCTCTGTGTCTTACGTGAATCATCGGTCTTACTGTAGCTGTTCCTTGAGTTGGATCCAAAACTGATTGTGAAGCAGAAGGGATAAGGAATCCGTTTACCTTAGTGATTCCTGCCATTGCTCCTTGAGCAGTAGCTTCTTTAAGATATTGCAAAGTAGAGTAAGCAAAATCATAACCACCTAAAGTAAATCCACTGAATGAAAGGTTTAAAGCCATATCAGCGTTGTTATCAAACTGACCGTAAGCAGAACCAGTAGTAACATTTGTAGATGCTAAGAACTTGTCTATAGCAAAACAGAATGCAGTTGTACCGTAGATAATGTTACTTGTCAATTGACCTTGTTTTTCCAAACGTGCAATTAAACTTTCAGCAGATGCGAAATCAGAAATATTTCCTGCGTACACGTTTCCTTGTGCCATTGAAGCAAAAAGTCCTTCACGACCTTTGTACCCAGCAGCAGCTAAATCTCCAGCCCATTCTTTAGAGTTAAAGTTTGCAGATTCACGTTTGTTTCTGAAACGTTTCTCAGCGTTTTCTTTGTTTACGTTATACCAGATGTACCCCAAAGTTTCTCCTGAACTATTATCAGTAGCTTTCAACCATGAAATCTGAGTCATGTTAGTACGGTTCTCAGAAACCATTTCTTTGGTAGTTGTGCCTCTTGTTGTGTATTGTTGGTATTTAGTATTCAAAGATTCTTGCATACCTGCGGAACCTTTTAAGAATTCTGAAATATCAGCAAAACAAGTAATTCCTGTAAGTCCTAAACCTGCCCATCCTAATGCGTCACCACAAGAAGCAGTGAAAGTTGTAGAAGTTGTAGCCGAGATACGTCCTTGTCTTGAAACCGAACCGTCTGGCAAGAAAGCCTGGATAACTTCTCCTACTCTAAAAGTATGGTCAGCTAATGTAAATACATCACCTGCACGAGCTACTCCTACAGCAAGTTGCGTCAATCTGTCCTCTTCTGTCCAAGTAATAACATCACTTGCGTAAGGAATTTTACGTCCTGTTTTTTCGAACCATCCGTCAATCATTTGGCTACCATAACGCTTGTTTAGCTCTTTGTCTAAATCAGGCATTTGGTGTGTACTATACGATAGGTCAGATAAATCTAAATAATTTGCAGCAGTAGGTACTTTTGTCGCGCTTGGCGTATATCTAATTGCTGGTGTTCCTGCGATTGCTCCCATTTCTTTGTTTTTTTAAAATTGTTTTTTACTTTTTTTAAAACAATTAAAAGCTAGTCTTTAGAGAATGTGATTCCGGTTCCTGTATTGGTTGGCACGTTTCTTATGTTATCAGGTTGAATATTTTTAGAAACCTTATCGTTTTGTTCAAGCTCTCGTGCTCTCCCTAGATTGTAGGCTTTATTCAATTCTGATTTATAATTTTTGGCCATATACATTGCTTCATGGTATCCTTTTGGGTCAACCAATTTCCCTGTATCAGCATCTAAAAAGTCTTTTATAAGATTGTTGGAATCCGACTGAAACTCTCTAACCTCCTTAAGATTCTCCGGTTTAATGGATAATTCTTGAAAACCTATTTTCTCATCGCCCAGTTGAATTTTGAAACCTTCAAAATTGTTGTTAAATAAAGATTCAGTTTTAGAGATAAAGTCATTCCTGCTAGTTTCTCGCTCAACATTATATGCTTCTTCTTGTTGTTTTTGATTATCTAAAAGTTGTCTTGCTTCTCGGTACTCTAAAGGAATATGCTCGTCAGAACCTCCAACGGCGCTAAACTCCTCTTTGCGTTGATCGAAAAACGAAAGCGCTTTCTTCAAATCGGCTTTTACATTGATTCCCTTGTCGAGTATTTCGTCTTCGTCGTCTTCCTCGTCAAGATTTTCAGTGTTGTAATTTTTATCATACAAGCGATTTACTTCTCTTTCAGTAAGTTCAGGGTTAGATAGTTTGATGTAGTTTTTTAGGATACTATCAGGACTTTCAGCACTCCAATCTTTTTGAGTTTCTAAGTAATCGTTGTAATTTTTATTTCCAGTTTTCTCAATGAACTCGTTGTATTTCTCCATCTCTGGAGCATATTTCTTTTGCTCTTTTGGCGTTAACGATTCTTTAAATTCGTCAACAGTCATTCCTTTTGATTCTGCTAAGTATTCAATCGCTAAATCTTCATCTAGCTCTCTTTCCTCATATTCAGATTCCGGCTCTTCAGTTTCTACCGTTTCTTCTATTTCAGTATCAACTACCTCTTCTTGTATGATTTCCTCTTCTTGGAAAATCTCTTTAGTTACCTCTTCATTGCCGTTCTCCTGAGAAAAACTGATGTTGCTTTCCGGAGTTTCGACCGTAACTATCTCGTCAATAATTGTTTCGTCTTGTGGCATCCTTTAAAATTTGATTTGATTTATAGTACAAATGTAAATAATAAACGTTTACAAACGTTTGTTGTCGTTTATTATTTACATGTTTATACAGTGATTTAGCCTAAACTATTCACATACTTATGCTTTTTTCTTATCCGAGTCTTTTTTCTCAGGAGTAAGCGTAATACCTTTACTTCCAACTCTTGGCATATCCTTTTCTAAAGGTTTGTTTCTAGAGTAATAATCTACACTTGGTTTTGCGCCGTCTGGGGCGTACTTATCAGTGTTATTAGAATCGGCGGTCAAAGTTCTTCCACGCAGTACTTGTGGGTTTCCTTCTTTAACTCTAGTAACATTGGCCGCTGCGTTCCCTGCTCTTTTTTGGTCTACAAGATCTTTACCTAAAACTTTCGCTTTATTAGCACCGGAAATACTATCTCCTTTTGCTTTTACTTCTGTAGCTATAGCTTTCGCGTTAAACTTAGAAATTTCGTCGATTTTAGCGATACCGCTTTTAGTTAATCCTTTCGGTACTGATCCTTCTATTTTAGGATCTGTTTTTTTTAGCACTTTTACTAATACTTTCTTTTTAGTTGGATCTGGCATTTTATTTTATATTTATGGGTTTATAATTCGAACATTTGCATTTCTTCTTTTTCTGCTTCAAAATCAATTGGGTCTTTGTCCTTTGATTTTTGGTCTGCTATTCGGCTAGTTTGTGTAGCTTGTGTAGCAAGATTGTCTTTCTTGTCTTGTTGCAGTTTGTTTAGCTTTTCAGTGGCACCAGAATTCACTAGCACTTGCAGTTCTTGGTCGCCTATTATTTTTTGCGCTAATGTTAATCGGTCTTGCTCGCCACGGGCTTTTTCTTTCTCGATTTCTCCCATTGTGATAGCTTGCTGTTTTTGCGCTTCAAATTGCGCTATAAGTTGAGCTGTTTGTTGTTTAAACTGTTCTGCTTGTTCGCTTGCTCTAATGTTTTCGTCAGATTGAATCTTGAATTTTTGTGCTTCTTGCTCTTGCATTACTTTAGCACGTTTCTTAATTAAGATTGATAAATACTGAATAGCAAGGTCTAAAACTTTGAAATTCCTAATCTTGTACTTATCATCTAAACCAATAAATCCTTTTTCAATAGCAATAGATAAATCGGCGTCAAGCATTGCTCTTTCCTCATCGTCCATTTCTAATTCAAAGTATATGGCAAAATCACTTAAGTGCAAGTCTTTCACATAATCTAAATCCTCTACGGCAGTTGCTCCAATCTTTTTAATCAAATCATCGCGTAGACTTGGGTAATACTTCAAAATATCTGAAACGGCATAACTTATTGTAACGGCTGATTTTAACGTCAAGTATCCTGCTGCATCTAGTATGTGTCTTGTGGCCAAGTTTGAATTGTAAGCGGCCATCTTTTGAATCCCTACCAAACTTTCTTTGTCCGGAGTAGAAGCATCGCTCGCTTTATTTAACCCAACTACATCGGTTAATTCTAAGATATATCCGTTATTCTCGTTTCTAAGAGCCGATAATTTATTGATGCTATCTCCTGTTTGAACTTCTTGAAAAGGCTTTTGAGCGTTGTTGTAATCGCCTCCAATTAAAGAAGAACGGTACAAGTAACTACCTTTCTGTAAATACATATCAAGCGTTTGCTGAACCGTTTGCATTTTTCCGTCACCAAGGTCAACTTCGGACAAGGCATCAAGGTCAATAGCGATTCCGTCGGGCGTAATCCCCTGGATAATTTGTTCTGCTTTTAGTTCAGTGATATTGATTTTGTCTTCAATAGGAATCATTCTCGAAACTAAGCTAGAGATAATTCCGTCTTGAAAGTTTGGCGCTATAATGTGGTACTGCTCACATACTTTTTTGTTATTTGATTTAGGTCTTGACATCGATTTTGACAATTCCCATTTTAAAAGAATATTGGTTCCTAAAACCATCGCTCCTTCAAATAGAACTTCTTCGACAACCGAAGCTCTTTTGTATTTATCCTTTTTGTCTTTTGGTTTTGAGTCGTCAAAAAACTCACTAGCATCATCGATAATTACTTCGCCGTTGGCCTTCTTTTTGATTTTGCTAGCTCTCTCACGAAAAGTTTTGTAAGTAAAATAAAGAATGTTAGTACTTCCTTTTAGCGTATTCGATTTTGATAAATCATTTCGTACTGCCCAAGAATTTCCGGACTCTACAATTTCGGCCTTTACATCGGCGTCACCTAATAATTCGGGATACTCGATAAAAATATCACTCACTAAAACTTGCTCCACGTGGCCTTTGTAAAAACAATCTCTAAAGTACGGGTCTTTAGTAGGAGAGTAAACTAAGTCGCTAGCATCTATTCTTTTTTGGATAATTCCTTTTGACGGATTTAACCTCGTAAAATTACATCCGATACCATCTACAACTAAATCTCTAACAATCTGCCTGTTGATTACATTGTTGTACTCATTATCTTCCATCACTGTAGCAATGGCTAATTGATTAGATAGGCAGTTAGAAGGTTTCCATTCCATTTGCATGTGAATGTTTAATTCTTCTTTGTTCAACGGCAATTCGTCAATAGGCATGCTTGCAATATCCATCCCAAAATCTTCTTTGGCCTTTTTAATAATAGGTAAAGTGTTTTGGTCAGATTCTATACGTTTTCTATACGCTTGTTTATTATCTTCTGAAATAGGGTCAATTGCTCTAGCTTTGATAGAATAGTTTCTATTCACCATTCCGTTTACAACTAAATCAACAATTTTAGGCATTCTCGTCAACGACTTTTTGCTTAAATTCAACAACGAAGTATCACCATTAGTTCCTAGTTTTGGGTAGTACTTGGTCATATTCACTAAACCATTGGCGTAGATTCTCCTTTCGTCGAAAATCGCTTTATTGGCATAGAAACGACTTCTCCCATCTCCTTTGTAAAACCACTCAGAATAGATAACATCTCCAACGGCTTTACCGAAAGCTTTGCTAGACTTTTTTTCAAAACTATCTAAGTGACTAGGATAGGAAATGTTTGCTGATATTTTAAATTTGCTTTGTTGGTTTGCCATGATATTAGCTATATTGTTTGAATTTTATACTTACTGATTTTGTCGTAGCTCTAGGTTCCATATAAGGCTTTCTGTTAACGGCCATGATTGCATAACCTGCTGCTATGGTAGCATCATAATCGGTTCTCTTTGCTACGTTGAATTTTGCCCAATCTCTTAAAGTCCTATCGAATGGCATGCTTCCCATTTCTCCCTCTTCACGTACAGCAAAGGTGTTTTGTCCTTGGGAATATTTCCCAACGTATTTATCGATATAACTTTCTATTCCGGTCCAGTGCGCGTTTATAATCTCTTGGCCGGAACTCGGCGCTCCTCCTAAATCTCGTTCAGTCTGAGAAAGCTTATTCATTGGTTTGTCAAAACGATTGATAGAATATCCTCTATACCCACGGTTTCTAAAATGCAATAAGAATCTCGTTTTGTTACTTTCAATCAAAGCTGGCATACTGTAAAACACACAGGCCATTAAACAGTCTTCAAAGAATATTTCGGCAGTTTGTGGCCTAGTTATGTATTCTAAAAAGAAAAAGTTACTTGGTGCATCTCTCATTGTAGTTCGTGTCAATCCAAGCATTGCTCCCTTAGAACCTCCGCTGTATTCTGAACCGTTCTCCGTATCTTCTAGTTTGCTTCCTTGTACAGAGTCTTGGTCATAGGTATCTACTCCAAAAGCTCCTAAATCATCATTATCCGGATGCTTGCATACGTGGCCAAACTCATTACGTTTGTTTACCCATTTATTACGCATGTCTTCCGGCGGTATCCACCCCACAAGAAAACGTCCTTTCTCAGTAGGTGTCCAAATTACTTTGGTATCTGGCATATTGTTTTCCCAAGAGAAGTTCCCACGGGTAAGCGTTTTGCGTACATCGTATAATTCGTTATGCTCTAGTTGTGCATTTATTTTTTCTTCGTCGAAAATCGAAGATGTAGATTCATCTCTAAAAGCGTCTACTTTTGTAATTGGGTCCAATCTCCTGGCGTTCCAATAATTCTTTTCTCCAAGAAGTCTAGCTGACTTAAATTCGTTTTCTAAATATTGTAATGCCCCGTATAGTTTCAGTTCTCCTTGAGCATTTATAAAGCTTTTACCTGTTTCTACTACAGAATGGCAAACTCCATATTTATCTGTGTAGTCTTCGGCATTTTGATGTGCCGGCAAGAAATATGCGTATAGGCCCGTAGTAGTCCTTCCGTTATCATTTCTCTTCATTACATTGGAACCTATATCCATTAATTTAAAATCACTTCCTCCCTTTGCTAATGGATTTAGAGTGGAGCCAATAAATGATTTACCTACAACTCTACCACCTTGAATCATCGTAGGTTTAATGTTTGCCCAATGTGCTAGGTAGCTTAGATATTCCCATTTTGAAGCCTCGTCCCCTAAATACATATTTAGTTTTACGGAGTCATAAGAAAGTATGGCTGTAGCCCTATAATCGACTGTAGTATTTAAATAATCATTTGTAGAAGTATCTTTGTTCTTTTTGGCTGCTCTTGAATTATCAGAAGGTTTTCCAAACACCATTTTCTTAATGTCGTCAATTTTCCCTTTAACTACGGGTTGAAAAAAGAACGGTAAATTCTGAATCACATAGGAATACTTTTGGAAAGCGACCATGGCATCCGTATCAGATTTAGAAGTAATTCCTAACTTTTGATTTTTGGTCGTTGTTGATAATTGCACCAAGTGGTCCAAAGCCATCTCGGTAAATCCCGTACGACGACCTTTGGTAAAAAACATTCCGATACATCTTTTATCAGTAAGGCAAGCTTTGGCAAAATAATACATATTAGCCTGTGCCATTCTGAACTCTTTGTAACCTCCGGTATCCGCCATTTGGTTCCATTGCAACCCCATATAATGTTCGGGAGTGATGTAAACTGCTTTGCCGTTATTCATAAACCAAACTCCTTCGCGTCTTCTCTTAAATTCCTTTAAGATAAATTCAGCAAAAGCTTCTTCACTATCCGGTGTAAGTCCGGCGGGCATCTCTGCTCTTCTCCAATACTGTTGTTCTTTAGGTAGCCTATGGTAAAGGATTTCTGTTTGCTTTGGTTTTTTAGGGAGCATTATGTTTAGCCCGTCCAAAGTGATAATTTCACCTTTGGTACCCAATGGGCAAATCATTACGCTATCGGTATCTACATCATACCATTCTTTGTGGTAGTTTTTGGTTGGGTAGAATTCTTGGTTGGCAAACTTTTCCGGATACCCACGCTTAAAATCTCTATCTTGTAAGTCGAATTTGTCTGCTTCAATTTGATTTTTTAATTCAATGTTTCCGGCATTTATATCGGTGATCGCTTTTAGGATAATAGGCTTAGAACGAATAGCGTTACCGTATTTTTCGGCATCTAATTCGTCGAAGTTGATATCCTTCTTTAAAGCTTTTCGTAATACGTCAATAGAGTTTTCTCCGGCACTGACTAATTCAATTATGTAGTTTTTCAACTTTTCGTGACTCGGAGCATTTGGAGAATTTTGCCAAGTGACCAAAAGTTCTTTAATCGCAGAAAACGAATCAATACGGGATTTAACTAAGGTAGATAGTTTATCATCGTCAACTTTTGACAAGT
The DNA here is from genome assembly GCA_043718845.1 of Cytophagales bacterium. Lineage (GTDB taxonomy): Bacteria > Bacteroidota > Bacteroidia > Cytophagales > Cytophagaceae > JANYCO01. Next base: position 5,397 of record JAYSUZ010000167.1, on the reverse strand, counting down.
CGACGTTTAACTCCATACCAACTAAGGCATTTCGTATTGATAACTCTATTTCCTCCGATAATCCTTTCATACAGACAAAGATATAAATTAAACGCTATTAAACGTTTGTTGTCGTTTATTAATTACGGATTGAAAGTAATAGATGTTCGTTCACTTCCGTTCATCAGCGCTGTAACTCTATCTTGACTGTCGTCCAAATCTCTAAAAACTACAGTTGCAGTATTATTACCGTTGTCTACGATCGTAGATTTTCCTGCTAGTACACAAGCTACCATTTGCATCACTTGTTTTGCGGTGTGACCTCCTTCTATAACTTGCTCCCACATATTAGTAGAACCTCCGCCACTGCTGAACGAAATAGCTTGAACGGGTTGTTGGTAGTTAATACGAACATTATATGTTCCGTTTGTATCCTTAAAAGGATCACCTCCGCCGTTTACTAACAGTATTCCGTCGGTTACGGATAGCGTATGGTTCGCTTCTTGAGGTTTTATTTTCCAACCGTTTTCGAGAAAAGAGTAAATAGGTATTCTAGTACCTTCTGTTGCGTTAATATCATCACCACCAACTGATTTAAAAGCGGGTAGATATTTACTGTTGTCGCTCGTTAAAAACCAATCTACCCACCTTGACCACAAATCACGAACAGATACAGAAATTGTACCTATCGTAAGTGTGATTGTTTTTGTTGGTCCGTCTATTAAATATCCCATTTTATACTGTATAAGCTCTGTCGTTTTCGGCTACTAATGATATACCTTGCCCTGTAGTTCTAGTAATTGTGTAAGTAGAAACTACGGGCTTTGCACTTCCTTTGTTTCCTGCAACAATAGTTACTGATGCGTTTGTTCCTGGAGTTCTTGCTCCTTGATTATTTGTGTCGTAAGCAAAGGTAAAAGGTATGGTTGCGCTTGTTATTGTTCCAAAAATACCTACCGAAGAAGCGTTATTTACTGTTACAGCTCCCGTTAATCCATAATCAGCTACTCCTGCTAAGTCTGTAAAATACATTCTGTAATAACCTGTACCTCCCTGAGTAAGGAAAGAGTTAAAATTTAAAGTTCCTGTTGCTGTAAAAGGTTCAGTTCTAGCTATTGCGTTTTTATCCGTAAATACAAGACGGTTAACATCGTTTGCATTATAATTATCAATGTAAACGCCTGTTTTTGTGATAAGCGTATCCCCAAGAAATTCCAATAACAAATCAGCAGTTTTACCCACTACTGTTCCAAGTCCGCTATCAATATCAGTTCCTTGTCGAAGCAAGAATTGTATCTTAGTATAGATTTGCTCGGCAGTTGCATTGGCACCATTAATAATTGTTCTAAACGGATAAGAAATACCTCCAATTGTTCTATTTTGATCTACTGCAAAGTACTCTACACTAATTGCGGTGTAAGGAGTATTGGCTATTACGGTTGCGTCCGAAGCTTGTATTTTTGTATCGTCTTCGTTTGATAAAATTAAATTTACAATATTTGCTCCCGTAGCAGTTTTACCTGTGTCTGCAAGTACTGAGTCTTTATATTTTTTACCTTGCTCTCTTACATAACCTTTAAAAAATGTACGGTTGTCAAAATTGCCATTAGTAGCATCTCCAAAAACTTGTATGCCTTCATTTACTTCATCAGTAAAAGTAAAATTAGCAGATGTACCATTTAAAATCTTTTGATAGTACAATTGAGCCGCTGCGCTTACATCTCCCAAAGATACAATACCTACATATTGTCTAAGTAAAGACCCTGAAGCTGAAAACTCAGACCAACCACCATCTCTAATCATCTGTCTAGTTGCGTCATTAGACGGTTTCCATCCGTTAAAGGTTTGTCCGTTTGTTCCAATTTGAAATTGCCCCGATAATGCGTCAATAGCATAAAATCCAAATTCAAATTTATTGTATGCGGTAGTCTCCCATAATTGAATAAATTTAGAATAGAGTGCTTGAAAAGATACTCCGTCTTTTGCTATAAGATTTCCAGCTACATTTAAAGTAAATGTTTTTGCTACGGTGTCTATCGTTAATTCGGTTCCTACGTTTAGTTGCGAAGGACTAATTATTTTAGGCATAGGTTTTTATTTTTTTTAGGTTATGTAGTTTCTGTCTGAAACTTGTGATATTGGTAAACTTGAATCACTTGACTGCAAAGTGTAATTTCTAATGTAAAAAGGTACGTAACCTGCTTTAAAAACTCCAACCGTTACTGTTCTTACTGTTTCGTAGGTAAAGACCCAACTGCTTGTTAAGTTTTGATCTACCTGCCCTAGTACTGTCTCTGTTCCCTCAATTAAAACTATGGCATCTGATCCAGGTATTAAGTTGTTTAATGTTAGATTAAACGTGTTTAAAAATATTATTTGCGGGTCTGTAGAATCAGTTATTGTGACTACTCCGATTTTTAAAATAGTTACAATTCCAATTCCATCATTTTTTACTAATCCAATAGTAGAAGTTGTTAATGTTATGGTAGTATTAGTAGCTGTATTATAAGATAAACTACCTGTAATTATCACATTTGATAAATTTGTTGGCGTGTTTTGAATTACATTACCTGTTATTTTTAAATTGTTAACACTTCCTACAGCAGTTGCCGTACTTACAATAAGTTCACCACCTGTTAAAAACTCAAGTCCTACAACCGTCCACGCGCCTAAATTCAATCTTGTACCGTCAAAAGTCCAGCTATCATTTGATGCTAAATTATCGGGTTTCCAAGCTCTGAAATATTGCCATAACTCCGACAATGTTCTTGCTACAGTCAAAGTAACAGTGCCTCCCGTCGCGCCGCTTGCAACAAGTGATATTCCTGTTAAAGCTGCCGCTTGTGTTTGCGTTAAAATTAAATTAGTTGCAGCGGTCATAGCGATAGAAACTGTCTGAGCCGTATCAGAACCTAAAACTACAGATACATCTTGTTGAATTACGTTGTAACCTGCAAATCGATAAACTGCGGTTGATGATGGAAATCTTAAATTTTTAATATTTGTTACTCCGTGCCAGACTTGCAACACTGGTGTTGACGATGCTAGACCACCGCTTGCAGTTGTTCCCGTGTATGTAAGAGGTGTGCGAAAATCCCAAGTTTTAAGGTTAGATGCGGTAGTAATCAATGCCGTTGGGCTGTTTGTAGGCGCATCAGTACATGTGAATTTAACATCGTTTTGCACGACACCTGATAAATTTATAACTTTAAAATTTATTTGCTGAAATAACGGTACGCAATGTTTTGCGCTATTGTTTAAAGAAACGATAAGCAAAGCGGCTCCCTTTGCACAATTATAAATTTCTACCCATCCTCCCCCGTAATTGTCAAAGTCAAAAGAATAACCATCCTGATTAGAAAGTGAAAAAACAGTCATCTTGGAATCAGTACCGCCACCCACAACACTACCTACATACTCAGATACATACTCTGAGGCAAATCCCTTAACCGATAAAACTGGCGGTATTCTAAAAGCGTCATAAGCAATGTTGTAAAAACGGCATTCGTTACGAAATTCAAGTGCCGTTGAATAAGCCCTGAAACGAATCGACCTCGCCCATAAAGCGGTGCTAGTAAAAGTAACTGACGTAAAAATTTGTGGGAGTGTGCTGTCCGGTCTTATAGAAGCTGCTAACTGTATAACTCCTCCCCGTATATTCCAAGTTCCAGCCCAAACAGACACTTCAGGAAAATCTTGCGTCCCTTTCATAGCCGTAGCAAAGTGAGTTCCATCAAACTTTGGCGTAAAGCCATCTAACATAAACGTACCACTTGTGTAAATCGAACCTGTACCTGTAGCCCACGTACGACAAGTTATAGTTTCTAGCATAGGGTTCGCAATGGTAAGAGTTCCATCAATCACAAAATCGTAGGTTGGGCAGATATAAATTTTTCTATCGCTATTGACAAATATAAAAGGAGCGACAAACGCAAAAAATGAGGCTGTGCCATCTGCTGTTGTACCACCTGCCGTTGTTCCGAATTGTGGCTCAGTTGCTCCAGATGTCCCTGCTGTCGTACAACGATATAAAAACCCAGTCGCAACTGTAGGACGTAATATTACCCCTACTGTATAAGCTATATTTCGTGCTACAATTGGTATCGCATTTACAGCTGTTTCAATTCCGCTCCAACTTGTATCTGTTCCTGATTGCGTGATCCTACTTTGAGTTGCACTTGTGTTGCTTATTGTAAACGCCATAATTTATATTTTACCAACCGTTTGGGAAGTATGAGTTTGATTGTTTATTTACAGTATTTCCTGTTGAGTTCTCTTTATTTACTTTGTTAATTAAGTTTATTAACGCTTCAATATCATACCTGACAATACCTCCAAAGTTTTCAGTATGACCACCAAAAATAGTATCCTCTATAGTTGGGAGTTTCTTGATGATATTCTTCTCTGAAATACGTGTCATTCTGTTTTAGTTTACTTCAACAAAGATATTCATTATTCGACAACAAGCGTTTGTTGTCTTTTAAAAAAACCAAAGTTAAGCTTCTAGTCTAGCTAGTATCGTATTGGTTCTCATACGGTAAAGTCTTTCGCCGTCGATTATAAACTCATATTCTGAATCAGTGTTGAAAGCTATTTTGTCGCCTACACTTACACCGTTTTTTAAAAGTATTTCATTAGTGTACTTAACTATACCTACATGCTCTTGTTCTACTTCTCCAACCCATTTTTTATTTTCGATAATCGGAGAAATGAATACGTAATTGTCTACGGATATTTTCTCATCGCCACGAATGATTAAATAAATTAAATCCGGCGGAACTTGGTATAAACCATCTTTAATATGAAAATCAGATTCTCTTGTAAGTCCTTTACCATCAAAATAAGTTCTAAATATATTGTGCTGAACTACTACGTGATCTCCTACTTGAATATTTCCCTGATAATTTAACGGAACCGAAAACACAACTCCTGTACGGTTTACATTAGAAGCATGCTCTATAGAAGTATTTGTGATAAGAGTTTTGTCACCTACTTGCTTAGTATTCAAAAACTTTTCACCGTTCAATGGCGACACGATAAACTTGCTTGGCATCCTCATAATTAATCAATAAAATATTGAACGTTTACTCTATCGCTTTTTGCAATATCATTCCAATGCTGCATCGTATTTCCCGAACCAATGTATATTTCATAGCAAGTTTCGGTTGCGACGATTTCAAATATGGTACGTTTTTCAGGCTTACCATTTATAGGTAAATTTCTTTCTTGGCCTACGGTGTAAACAAACGGCTCTCTCCCGTGTATTGTCTCTGTAATTTGACGAATTCTTTTATTACTCATGATTTTATTTAATTAAATTAAATTATTTGTTATTATAAACAAGAAGTGTTTCCTTCTGGATTAAGAGTTATGTTTACGGTTGGGGCAGTGCTTAAATTAACACCTGTAAAATCTACA